>JAFDFH010000388.1 GCA_019309945.1 Deltaproteobacteria bacterium | reverse complement strand
CCGGCGATAACAAGCGCCAGAGCTGCAACAACTACCGTAAGAATCGATTTCCGCGTTTGATTTTTCATCATCGTTTACACCTCCCCAATTAAATTGAATAAAATTTTGCTGCCCTAAACAAAGGATCGAAGGCCTGCAGGAAAAGTCGTGTCAGGCAACATTCGAATATCGCCTGATCTTTGAAAATTAACCGCAAACCGATATTTCCGATTGAGCACTATCTATATTAGCATGACAAAATTGAGTCAAGAGCCAATTTCAAAACGTCACATTTTGTCCAATCCCTGCGTCAGGCTCAAATTTTGAATCGATAAGGGGAGTAAATTCTTAAGATAAAAAAATCTTGCTGTTTTGAGAACATGTTTATAAAAAGGAGGATAAGCAGGTTAGGGCAACGCTGAAAGATGAAATTTTTCGTACCAAAATACAGGAGGCACCGCTGGTGTGAAAAAAGTAGGATTGGTCGTTAAAGATGATGCCAAGGCCATAAACAAGGCTGACGAATTTGAAAGATGGCTGCGGACAAGGAATATGAGTGTTGTCAGGAGAGCAAGTTCGCCCCTTGGTCTTAAATCTTTAGACCAAAATAGCGGTATGGCACCGCCTGATCTGTTCTGTATTTTTGTTCTGGGAGGAGATGGTACTTTTTTAAGCGCGGTTCGCTGGATCGGGGATCAAGATATACCGATTCTGGGGATCAAATTTGGCGAGATCGGTTTCCTGGCGGAAACAACCGAAGACCATCTGTTCGATGTGGCCGAAGCCATTTTGCATAACGCCTTTACAACCAACCTGAGGATGCGTCTGAAGGTCAAGGTCATTCGGGATGGAAAAGAATTTATCCGTGAAACCGTACTCAACGATGTCGTCATCAACAGGGGCGCCTTCGCCAGACTCGCCAATATCGAAACATTTATTGATGATCACTATTTAACGACTTACAGGGCCGATGGACTGATCATATCAACCCCCACGGGATCCACGGCGTATTCTCTGGCGGCCGGCGGCCCTGTGATCCATCCGGCGGTTCCAGCGATCATTCTGACGCCGATTTGTCCGTTCACCCTGACCAACCGACCCCTTATTGTTCCTGACCCGGTGTGCATCAAAATCAAACTTAAAAAAAAATCTTCCGGCATTATGCTAACGCTTGATGGCCAGGCAGGCCTTGATATCGATGACAGGGTTACAATCATTATCAATAAAAGTGACCACCCTGTGAGCATGATCACTTTACCGAAACAAGACTATTTTGATATTTTAAAGGCCAAATTGAAGTGGAGTGGCGGACAACGATGACTGCCGAAGATCGCCGGCGTGTGATTGCAGAGTTACCTAGTGTCCGTCCAGAAGCTTTTCCTTAATTTCAAATAGATTTCCATCATAATCCCGGATAAATGTCAAAAAACCGGCTCCTCTGGGAATCTGTAAAATTTCCACCTCCATATCGCGACACTTATTGAGAAACCCTTCCAGATTATCGACCTCGATACAAACATGCTCAACCTTTTGATTGTCAAAACATTTCTGTT
Organism: Deltaproteobacteria bacterium; assembly: GCA_019309945.1. Classification (GTDB taxonomy): domain Bacteria; phylum Desulfobacterota; class Desulfobacteria; order Desulfobacterales; family JAFDFH01; genus JAFDFH01. Next base: position 1,641 of record JAFDFH010000388.1, on the reverse strand, counting down.
CATCCACAAAGATTTCGAAATGGATTTTATCATTGGCATAATTGATGATCGTGTATTCGATATCTAAATTGAAAATTTGCTTTGCCAGGGTACGGGGAACCGTTAGGGAATGCATCTTTTTTAAACCCAGAATATTTTCATAAAAGTTATCACTGTTTTTTTCAGAACTGCAGACAAGCCCGATATGTTTTAACAGCATTTTTTCTCCCTATTATAAATAGATGCCCACAGATTTTCACGGATTAAGCATATTATGGTTGTTCTTTATCTGGAAAATGTTGCCGGATTGCCGGCATCCACCGGAAGGGTCGCCCCGGTGGTCGGTGTCAGATCGCTTGCAAAAAAAACAACCGCATTTCCTACATGTTCTGATAGTACGCGTTGCTTCAAAAGACTACGCTGACAATAATAATCTTTTAAACCTTCGGGGTCTAGACCCCGGGCTTTCATTCGTTCAGGCCCCACTTCTTCCCACAGGTTGGAGCAAACATTTTCATCCCCGAATACGGCGTCCGGGTTAACCATATTGACGCGAACACCGAATTCAGCCAGTTCCAATGCAGCGATTTTTGAGATTTGATGGGCCCCTGCCTTGGAAGCACTGTAGGCCCCGAAAGCCGCCCCCGGATCAAAAACATTTTTTGAACTGATGACGATAATATTCCCCCCGGTTCCCTGCCGTTTAAAAATGGGAATGGCGGCCTTAATGACTGTAAAGGTCCCTTTCAGATTGACGGCAATGACCTGATCCAGTTTTTCAGGGTCCAGATCTTCAATCTTCGCAACATGCGCAATGCCGGCATTGGGCACGACAATATCGATCCCCCCCCATTTTCGACTAATTGCTTTAAAAGCATTTTCAACCGATGAATAATCCGTTACGTCAAAAGTAATCTGTTCGACCCGCGTTTTTTCATATTTTTCCACCAGGATAGCGTAAACCTTGTCCAATCGAAGCCGGTCAATATCAGATATCACCACGACGGCTCCGGCGGCCAGCAAGCGATCCGCAATACCGAATCCAATAGCACCTCCTCCTCCCGTTATTACGGCCACCTGCCCTTGAAGGGGTAGAGGGAAAGTTCGGTCCAGTTTCTTCTGCTGAAGGCTCCAGAATTCCATATCAAAGACATGAGCCTCGGATAGGGGGACATACGCTCCTAACGCAAAGCCACGAAGTTTAGCCCGTAGGGTGTGTTCGCCGATGTCGGCGGCGATACAGGCATCCTTTAGGGTGATTACAACAGCCGCAAGTCCCAGACCGGCCACCAAAAAGAGGATTGGATAAGGATCCAGCGATTCTGGATCAACTTCCTTCCCTGAGGCGTTTTCGGTAAAATAGCGATGGTAATCATTTTTAAATCTGTCGATCACCTGATTGACGATTTGTTTGAGATCCTCGTCGCTAACCGGGATATGATCGATATACGCGATTATATTTCTGGTACGGATGGTGTGATCCGGAGTAAGAACACCGGAATTGCAAATTGCCTGGGCTTCGCTGGAAAGCGAAGCCTCTACCAGATCCGAAGCGCACCGTGTTTCAATATAAAAACGGCGCAATTTGCCATCAGCATCCGGCCGTGCGCAGGCTCCGCGGATGACCTGGAGGCATCGGTCCAGCGCTGAATCGATATTTTT
>JAFDFH010000387.1 GCA_019309945.1 Deltaproteobacteria bacterium | reverse complement strand
CCTTGCTTTCGGCTTCCAGCTCAAGCCTTGAGGGATGAAATGATTCCGGAACAATGTTTTATGGGGCATGATAGGAATGTATTCAATGTGCAGGGCCAAAGCCTTTCAGTTTTCAGAGCACTGATCCCAGGATTAACGGATAAATATCAGGAACGGATGTCAGGAGAGAGGAGCACCCGCAATTTGCCAATTTAGAAATTGATGATCTTGTATAATGCCCTAATTCAGGGGATTTTGTAAAAAGCTTTAACTTCAGGGCGAAGCAACGCCGGCCGGGGTTTACTTACATGGAAAGAGAAACAAGCTGCATAAACTCAATGGCGATCCTGAATTATATAAAGGAATGTCATACTGGAGATTACACGGACCTGATTAGAGACCTTGACCCTGAGATCGATAATCTTTCAGATCCTGGAAACTTTTTAAGAGATCCCAATAACTGGATTTCATGTGCTGTGCTTTCAGAATTGTATGAAAGGGCCCGCAAGGTTCTTCGTGACGAGATGGCCGCGTATAAAATCGCCAAATATGCGGTTGAGAAAACTTCCCTAGGATATGCCCAGCGAATAATATTTAAGGCGTTATGGTCATCCAAAAAAGCGGTAAAAAATCTTCAAAAGCTAAATGACAAATGGAATCGTAACAAGAAGATTGAGCTGGTTGAGATCAAAGGTAATAAGGCCATAATTAGATTACACTGGGACCCGCAAATGAAATCGTCCCGAGATATATGCCTGTACAATCAAGGTGCGTATACCTATATACCGATTATCTGGGGAGGGCGGCCGAATATCCTGGAGGAAAAATGTTGTTATTTTAAGGGTGCCCCTTACTGCGAATATCACGTCATTTTGCCTGTCAAAAACAGAATTTATGAGTTTTTTTCTCGATTTTTCACATCCAAATCCGTTCTAATGGAAACGATATCGGAAATGGAGCGCGATAAGACCATAATCGAGGAAAAGTATGAAGAGGTCAATCGGCTGAACATAGAGCTGAGTCAAAAAATTAAGCAACTTATCGCAATCCAGGAGACAGGCAAGGCGATCCTTTCCATTTTGGACCTGAAGGAACTCTTGACCGTGATCATGAACATTCTGTGCAACGTATGCCAGATTGATCGGGCCATTATCATGTTGGTAAATGAGGAGCAGGAGTGCCTTGAGTATATTCAGGGCACGGGTTTTGAGGGGGCGGTGCCGGAGGTGGTGAGAAATTACAAGGTTTCTCTGAGCCGTGTTAGTAATATCCTGGTAAGGGTTACGAATACCGGCCGTCCGGAATATGTTCCCGAGGTTAAATTTTCAAGTCTGAGGCAGGAAAACATTATTTTAACCTATGGGAAACCGGTTTCGGTGTATGTGGTTCCGTTAATCACCCGCTCAAAGGTGATCGGGGTCATTGCCTCAGATGCTGTTGATGGCGTCGGCGTTCCAAAGCAAACCCGTGAAATGTTAGATATTTTTGCGCCACAGATCGCTATTGCAATTGAAAATGCAAAACTCTACAGCCGACTGCAAGAACAAATGATGGAGTTAAAGCAGTCCCACACGCTGTTGGGCCGGGCCGAAAAATTTTCGTTCCTGGGTAATCTGGCCGCAAGATTGGCCCATGAGATCAAAAATCCCATGACAGCTATCGGAACTTTCATTCAGATGTTGCCGAGCAAATATGACGACGAAGAATTCAGAAAAGGGTTCTATGAGATTGCCATGGAGGAGACGTCAAGAGTGAACAATCTCATCACCGAACTTCTGGATCTGGTCAAAACCAAAGAGTCTCATTTTGAGCACGGTGATCTTCATGGCTTGATCGATAAAATGGTTCTTCTGATTTCACCCCAGAGCAAGTCTAAACGAATTATTGTATTTCGGCAATTTGATCCTGATATCGGGCGAGTATGGATGGATGCCGAAAAGATGAAAGAGGTTGTCCTTAATCTGCTGTCAAATGCGGTGGAATTTACTCCCGAGGGAGGAAGAATCGAATGCCTAACCCGAAACTGTATTGAAAGGGGAAGACCTCCAACGGTTTGCATAGAAATTAAAGACAATGGTCAGGGGATTCCTCAATCGATGATTGATGAGGTATTTGATCCCTATTTTACTACTAAACATAAGAGTGATCTGCATAATGGTACCGGTCTTGGTCTGTTTATCGCCCATAAAAATATGCAGGACCATGGGGGCACCATTGAAGTAAAAAGCAAAGTGAATGCAGGAACCACATTTATTTTAACGCTTCCAAACATTTCCTCCTGATTGTTCCTTACAATAATGAAGTTGAAGCTGATTTGAAAGAAAAGAGTCATGCAAATTGACAAAGTAAATGTGTATCCGATTATCCTCCCTTTTTCTGCACTTTTTTCCCACTCTTTGAGAAAAAGATCTTTTGTCAGTAACGTTATTGCCGAGGTTGTTGCCGATCATGGGAAAATAAAGGGTTATGGCGAGGGTGCCCCCCGATCGTACGTGACTGGAGAAACTCAAGCCCAGGCGACAGAGACCATAAGCGGTTTGGTCCGCAAAGATAATTTTCCCTGGCACATGGATGATGTTTCCAAAATATGGGAATTTATCGATTGTCTGCCCGATGGTCGGAATCATAATGCTGCCATCTGTGCCATCGAAACCGCCCTTTTGGATGCGTTGGGCAGATCTCAGGAAAGTAATATCCTCGAATTTTTTCCCAAAGATTTTTATACCGACCGTATTTATTATGGGACCGCGATTCCTCTCGATCGCAAACAACGTGTCATGGAAATATGCCGGTTGATCAAAGGAAGAATGAAGATTAATAAGCTGAAACTCAAAATGGGTCGTAATTATGATCAAAATAAAGAGGCCGTTGAAGCCATCCGAAAGGTGTTTGAAGATGATTACGATTTAAAAACCGATATTAACGGTGTTTGGGATCGTGAAACGGCTTTTAAACACCTATCGTTGATTGAAGAAGGTAAAATAAGGATCGTTGAAGAGCCCATGATGCCGGAGGACCCCGGCTTTACGGATTTTGCAGAGCGCCTGCGAGCCCTCGGCGTGAAGCTGATGGCCGATGAAGCGGCATGCTCCTTAAGCGATGTGAAACATATTGCCGCTAAAGGCCATTACAATATGATCAATGTAAGACTATCCAAGTGTGGTGGATTCAGAAGATCATTTAAGATAATTGACTTTTTACGAAAAAAGGGAATTTCTTTCCAAGTTGCATGCCACCTGGGCGAGTCAGGCATTCTTTCCGCAGCAGGGCGGGGGTTAAGTCTTTTATGCCGGGATGCCGTGTACCATGACGGTTGTTATGATGAATACCTGTTAAAAGAAAATACGACGGTTGAACATGTAACCTTCGGACCCGGCGGCGCAGCGGGTCCCCTGACCGGTCCGGGACTGGGTGTTCAGATCAACCCTCAGAGTTTAGAGCGATTGAGCAACCCCGCTGAAAAAGTTACCCT
>JAFDFH010000386.1 GCA_019309945.1 Deltaproteobacteria bacterium | reverse complement strand
ATCACTCGAATCCTTGAATCCTTGACCCCTTGTATCCTCTGGGTCATACCTGCTCAATTGGAGATAACCCACTTATTTTGCCTTAATTAACTACAACTAATCGGGAGATGATCCGTTTTTGGTAACTTTTCAATAGCTATCGGAGCTCACTGGTGATAAAATATAAAAGGTCTGACTGTTTGAGCGTGTTAGTGAGCCTTAAGAAAAAACAGCATATAAGACAACTAATGTTTAAAATATATGATTTTGCTTTTAAATGGCCGGTATTAAAAGATTGGCCCCTGTTTTTTCTTTAGGCTCACTTGCATGCGAGTTTCAGACATTTTATATTTTATTATCAGTGGGCGCGTCTTTTATCATCTGGTTCCACAGAACTTATTGAGATGTTACATTTTTTTCGTTTGGTTGACGATCTTTTAAGGTAATAAAAGACCTTGAACATATTTTAAAATTGTTTCATAAAAAAGGCCATGAATTCAAGAGTTTTTATTACAGATGGGCATTGGCGGAAATCACTGGCGGCCGTTCGGGCATTGGGTACCAAAGGTATCCAGGTGACGGTAGGTGAAAGCACCTGTTTGGCGACCGCTCTTTTTTCCAGATACTGCAATCATGCCGTCGTGTATCCCTCACCGTTTTCCCGTCCCTTAGCGTTTCTTGATTTTCTTCACCGGGAGTTATCCCGCCATTCGTATCAAATGATTCTACCGATGGAAGATGAAACCTTAGAGTTAATATCCCGGCATCATTCTGACTTTTCGCGCTTGACGTATCTTCCCATCGTTTCCTTTCAAAAATTGCATCTTGCCCGATGTAAAGACAAAATTCTTCGCCTGGCCGATACCTTGGGAATTCCAACACCAAAAACCTGGTTCATTAACGAACTATCCGAGCTTAATAGTTTAAAAAAAGGCCTCCCCTATCCGGTTGTGATAAAGCCCAAAATCAGTTCCGGCGCGGTGGGGATATCCTACCCTAAAAATCCTGGGGAATTAGTAGATCGATATCTTCGGATCCATGAACATTTTCCTTTCCCGATGATTCAGGAGTACATCCCCAGTGAAGGACCAGGGTACGGTGCCTCTTTTCTGATGGATGAAAGGGGCGCGGTAAAGGCTTCCTTTGTTCATAAGCGGATACGGGAATACCCCGTTAGCGGAGGGGCAAGTACATTGCGAAAAAGTGTCAAGCATAATGAAATTCGTGAGCTGGCGCTTACGTTATTAAAATCCCTCGATTGGTTTGGCGTGGCAATGGTCGAATTCAAGATTGATCCCCGTGATGGTCTGCCTAAGCTGATGGAAATTAACCCGAGATTCTGGGGTTCATTATCGCTGGCCGTCGCTGCAGGTGTTAATTTTCCCTATCTCTTGTATCGTATGTCTCAAGGGGAAAATTTTAAACCAATTGAAGATTACCAGACCGAAAAAAAATGTCGCTGGCTTCTGCCCGGGGACATCCTTCACTTTATTGACAATCCCCATCGCAGCCGCCTTTTGTCTGAGTTTTTCCACTTCTGGGATGCAAATACAACCTATGATATCCTGTCGACTCGAGATCCGCTGCCGGCCCTGGCAAGATGTTTGACACCGTTGACTTTTATCTATAACCAAGACATGAAACTGCGGCTTCGAAAAAGGCGTTTACTGCAAAGCACGCAAACTTAGTCCTTTGTGAAAGCGAGCGATTTACATGACTGGAAAATTAAAACCCATTGGTATCATCCGTTCACCTTTTACCACCAAAGAGGACGCTCCCATCCAAGGCGTCTATAGTCCAACGAGTAAAGGGACGGTGGAATTGTTCCCGGAATATGAAGAAGGGCTCAAAGATATCGAGACATTTTCCCACATCATTGTACTTTACCAGTTTGATAGAGCCGGGGAAATGAAGCTTGTGCGACCGCCATTTCTGGATGATGAACCCCATGGGGTTTTTGCATCACGGCACCCTTGTCGACCGAATAAAGTTGGTTTAACGGTAGTTAGGCTAATAAATCGTGTAAAGAATGTACTTGAAATCAGCGGAATCGATGTTCTTGATAAAACGCCTGTTATTGACATAAAGCCTTATGTCCCCAGATTTGATTGTTTTCCCGAAGCAAACGAGGGATGGATTGCATCAAAGCAAAACAGGCCGAAACCACCCGGGCGGGAATAAACCGAAAAATAAATAATATTTTATCTCAAGAGCTAATTTCAAAACGTTTCAGTTGGGTTAAGGTCAAGGAAGGCGAAAATTTTAACCGCAGGAATAGATTGAGTATTTGGAGGATTAAAATTTGAGTCTGGCGCAGAGATTAGGCAAAATGGGACGTTTTGAAACCGGCTCTCAATTATTAAGCTTCTCAAGCGCCTTCACAAGATCTTCGAGCGGTGGGTTCTTATTTATGTTATGGACATCGATATAGCGAATGATCCCCTTTTTATCAATCACGAACAGCGCCCTTTCACTGAGCCCGTCTGAACGTAACACCCCATACTTTTTAGCAACTGCACCATGAGGGTAAAAGTCGGAAAGCACCGGAAACCATAATGTCTTATCAACGCCACACATATTTTTCGTCCAAGAAAATAGTGTGGGACTATTATCAACCGCAATACCAAGAAGCATCGCATCGTTTTTAACAAATATATCCTTAGCGTTGTTGTATATCGGCCATTGAGCAGAACACACCGGTGTCCAGGCGGCGGGAATAAAAGAAATAACAACGTTCTTTTTTGCAAAGTATTGGTTCAGCGGAATTCTTAATCCGGCAACCGACTGGAGCGAGAAGTCCGGAGCCTTGTCCCCTACTTTCAATGTTAAAACACTATCGCGGGGTTTAAGTCTTCCTACTGGGTAAATACTATCTTTAAAACCATCAGACTGGGTATTACCGACGACCGCCCAGATCAAAATACCAACAACAATGACATTGCCCCAAATTAGTCCTTTTAGTTTCCCCACCATTATCCATCCTCCTATTTAAAAAAAATCTTTATACCTTAATATTGTGATTGTCGCATTCGCCTTAGTTTTTCCGTAACTTTTTAAAATTCACGAACTTGATCCATTAAACGATATTCGGGATTCGGTTTAAATATTCGGGATTCGGTTTAAATTTTAACTTGCTTTCCATATCTTCATTTTATTATGTTATTAAATCGATAAGTTACTAATATATAAAAAAGTTAAAAAATTCAAGCGAAATATTTGCCGTAGTTTAAGCGAATATACGCATATGTGGAAATATTTTCCCGATATAGAGTACGATATCATGAAAAAAATGTAACCGTTCACGGGTTCAAAGGTTCAGAGGTTCAAGGTTCCATTCTCGTCCCCGGACTGAATTTGGAATGCGTATTTACGAGCAAAGCGTCATCTTCGTCAGGCCTAATCCAAAATTTGGAGCCCAATTGGCAATTACTTG
>JAFDFH010000385.1 GCA_019309945.1 Deltaproteobacteria bacterium | reverse complement strand
AATTGTCATTGTGTTGACGAAGTGTCTTAATAAAATTACCCAGACTGGTAATGGACCGGACCAGGTTATGGTAACCGCCATGGCCGGTGCCAGAATGAACGCCCTTTGTTGGTTTGCCATCAAAAGCGGTTTTGAAGGAATGAATTTTGCTCTCGGGATTCCCGGTACTGTCGGCGGTGGCATATTAATGAATGCGGGCACGGGTTATGGTTGGGTAGAAAATGTGCTCGATTCCGTAAAAGTCCTTCTTCCCGCGGGCGCGACTCAAAGAATCAACGGAAAAGATTTGAATTTCAGTTACCGAAAACTCACTTGGGACGATAAGCAAATCAAAATGTGTCAGGGGCCGTGTATCATTCTTGACGGCTGCTTTCGACTGCGCCCTTCCGACCCCCAAAAACTGAAGAAAGAGGCTGCAGCCATTTTGGCAATCCGGAAAAGAAAACAGCCAACCCGTTACCCGAGTGCCGGGTGTTTTTTTAAAAATCCTCCATCTGGCAAAACGGCAGGTGCGCTTATCGAACTGGCCGGGTTGAAAGAAAAGCGGATCGGGGGAGCCGTGGTTTCATCAAAGCATGCCAATTTCATCATTAACACAGGCACAGCTTCGGCAGATGATGTGCTCGCGCTCATGGAGCATGTCCAGAAAACAGTGTTCCAAGCGTTTAATATAAACTTGGACCCGGAGGTTAAAATTGTCGGCACGTAGGCGTCAACCAAAAAACCATTACAAGAACAGCGTCATCAAAAGGCGGGCCCGAATAATAGGGCGCGTGACGTCTTTTTTAAAAATAATGAGCGGCGTTGTCTTCCTGCTAGGCATAAGTTTTGGTTTCATCTTCGGATATGACTTTCTAACGCAATGTAACTATTTCAAGATGGAAACCCTGACGGTCACGGGCCTACAACAGCTCTCGCCAGAACAGGCCATTAAACAGGCACAGATCAATCCGGAGGTAAATATTCTTTCCATAAATCTTTCAACAACCAGGAAAAGATTGTTGGCGAACGCCTGGATCAAAGAAGCGGAAGTGAGTCGCGAATTGCCGAATAAAATACATATCAGCATAAAAGAGCATCGGCCCCTTGCCATTCTCAACCTCGGCCGACAATTCCTCATCAATCATGATGGGCAAATATTTAAGGAAAAGTTCGGATTTGGCCCCGGCAACTTGCCGATCATCGGCGGTCTTGAGTTTTCTGATATAAATATTCCGGGGGACCCCCGTAGTATCCCGTTTAAAGCCGTCATGAATGTTTTGCGTCTCGGGCAACAGGCTGAAAGTGTTCTGCCCAACCGGTCGATAAAAAGAATCCATGTCGATAAAGAAATCGGGCTCACCCTTTATACCCCGGATCATGAATCCGGCCGGTTGAAAATCATCAAGCTGGGATATAATGACTACCCTGGAAAATATGACAGGCTTAAAAACGTACTTTTATACTTAAAAAAAGAAAAGAACTTTTCAGATTTTGACTCGATCGACCTGAACGACTCGAGTCGAATTGTCGTCAGCCCTGTACGGGTTGAATCATCCCCAGGGAACCGGAAGGAGGTTTAGAGTGCAGGGACAGGAAGAACTTATCGTCGGCCTTGATATCGGAACGACCAAGATCTGTGCGGTGGTTGGAGAAGTGTCCGCTAGTGATATTCATATTATTGGTATCGGCACACATCCTTCCATCGGGCTTCGCAAAGGCGTGGTCGTAAATATTGAATCCACTGTGGAATCAATCAAAAAGGCTGTCGAAGAAGCAGAGCTTATGGCAGGTTGTGAAATTCGATCTGTCTATGCCGGCATCGCCGGCGGCCATATCACCGGGTTTAACAGCCATGGAATCATCGCCATAAAAGGTCCGGAAGTCACCCAAAATGACCTGGAACGGGTCATCGAAGCAGCCCGTGCCGTAGCAATCCCGATGGACCGGGAAGTCATACACGTACTTCCTCAGGAATATATTGTCGATGACCAGGCCGGCATTCACAACCCTATCGGAATGGCCGGGGTACGGCTGGAGGCCAAAATTCATATCGTAACCGGCGCCGTTACTTCCGCCCACAATATCGTAAAATGCGCGAATCGGGCCGGCCTCGATGTTTGCGATATTGTACTAGAATCACTCGCCTCCGGTGAAGCCGTGTTGACTCCGGAAGAAAAGGAGTTGGGAACCGCCCTCATCGACCTTGGCGGAGGGACCACTGATCTGGCGATCTTTTCCAACAAAAATATCAAACACACATTTGTACTGGCTTTAGGAGGAAACAATCTCACCAATGATATCGCTGTGGGACTACGCGCACCCCTGGCTGAAGCGGAAAAAATCAAAATAAAATACGGCACCTGTCTGGCCCGGAATATCGCTGCCGAAGAAACAATTGAAGTGCCGGGTATGGGCGGACGCCAGGCCCGAAAACTTCCGCGACAGATCCTCGGCGAAATTTTAGAGCCCCGCATGGAAGAAATCTTCGCTTTGGTCCAAAGGGAAATTTACAAGGCGGGAATGGAAAATCTTGTTACTTCGGGCCTGGTGTTGACCGGTGGGACGGCGCTGTTGGAAGGGGTAACGGAAATAGCGGAGTCCGTTTTCAATCTTCCCACCCGCGAGGGCAAGCCCCAGGGGATCATCGGCCTTGTCGATGTCGTAAATAATCCCATGTATGCCACAGGGGTCGGCCTCGTCTTATATGGTGCCAGAAATCGACCTGAAAAAAAGTTCAGGATTCGTGACGCCAACATTTTTAATCGGCTTAGGCATCGAATGAAGCGGTGGTTCAAGGATGTGATTTAACATGCGCAGTAAAGACAAAATCAAAAATAGCTTTTGAATCAATTCATAATCAAAGGGGGGAAATATGTTCACCTACGTGGAAAATGAAAAATCTGCAAAGATCAAAGTTATTGGCGTTGGGGGAGCGGGCGGAAACGCGATCAACAACATGATCGATTCCAGCCTCCAGGGGGTAAGATTTATCGCGGCCAACACAGATGCCCAGGCCCTCGAAATCTCCAAAGTACCCATCAAAATCCAGATAGGGGAAAAACTCACCGAGGGTCTGGGGGCCGGCGCCAATCCTCAGGTCGGAAGAGATGCGGCTTTTGAAACCGAGGGAGCCCTTCGGGAGGCACTGGAAGGAAGCCATATGGTATTTATCACCGCAGGCTTCGGCGGTGGCACAGGTACCG
>JAFDFH010000067.1 GCA_019309945.1 Deltaproteobacteria bacterium | reverse complement strand
TTTGCAAGGGCGCCGGCCATTTTGTCAAAGAACACATTGACCACTGTCTTTGCTTCGGTTTTTGTGAGTCCGGTTTCATCCTTAATAGTTTCGATGAGTTTCAGTTTATTCAATTGTCCCTCCTGAAGTATTACCCTGATAAATTTAACACTCCATCAGGATCGTCTAAGAATCATTGTACTTCAAACAACCTAAAAACAGGCTAAAAACATTAATAAAACAGAAAAGAAAAAAAAGTCAAAGTAAAACTTGATTTTCCTAATAATAAGCCGTAATAACATATAAAGTATGTTATTACTGGAAGAGGTAAAGCATGGAACGGAATTTCAAGGCCAAAGACATTCGAAGGATTATCGGTATTTCAAAGATCCGGTACGAATATCTGGGCTTAAAAAGAATCGGCATAAAGCCCGGCATTGAAGAAGTACGAGGAACAGGTCGCATGCATGGTTGGAATTTTAAAAATCTATTGCAATTTGGATATGCCGATAATGCGAACAAGCTCGGGCTTTCGCCTCGATCGGTAGTAAACCTTCTATCCTGGCTGGATGAGCTTGATCGAAAGCATGATATTTACAATACGCGCATACCTGAAAGCCTGTCGGTGCATTATGTGAACCTGGATGGATTTAAATATTTCCTGATTACCGGAAAAGGGTTGCAGAAAGGTGAAAATACCAAAGCGATTTATCCAGGTAGTTTTGAACGCTTAAAAAAGGCCTTAGAGGATAAAGATAAAAATGACCCGGTTGTCAAATTGATTGAATCGAAAGCAATTTACAAAGATGAAGGGTTGGCTTCAGCCGATGGATATGTAACCATTAACATTAGTGCAATTAAAAAACGAATATTAGAGCGGTTGTAAGGCAAATTTTTTTACCTATGATAGCATATAAAGTATGCTAAAATTCTCGCCTTCTTAACAACGGGCATCTTTATTGAATATCCTGTTCAAAAATTTTTCCGGGTTCGGGCGGCGTTTCGGTCGAAGCCGGTTTTACCGCCGGTTTTTCGGCAGGAACATATCCTTCGGATTTCATCGACTGCTGTTTGTTGGATAATTTTAATAACCTGTCCAGTTCTTTTAAGGCTTTGCGGGTGGCCGCGATTTGATTTTCGAGGTTCTTGGACGTTTGGGTCAGTTTTCGCTGGTAGATTATCTGTTCGGCTTTCAGGGCCAGGGCAAGCTCTTGGGGGTCAATCAGGTCAGATGACAGTGTAGATAAATCGGCCTGAAATTTGTCTATTTTCGTATTTGCTTCATCAACCGCCCCGGAAAGCCTTTCCAGTTCCTGCTTAAAATCGGATGTAAATTCTGTTAGATCCGTTTGAATTGGATCCAGTTTTTTATTGATTGCAGCGACGGCCCTGTTTACGTCTTTTTTTTCAGATTTTGATGAAATGATTTTTTTCAAGGTCTTATTAATAGTTTTATCTTCTTTTTCCAGGTTTTTTTTGAGTAAAGCGGTTGACTTTTCAATGGACGAAAATTTATTGTTAATCGTTTCTTCGAGCTTGGCAAATCTCAGAGACTGGGAAGCGTAACTTGATTCCAGATCTTCTGAAAGGTTCTGGACGTTTTTCTCACCGGCACCCTGAACGGTGATGAATCTTTTCTTCATATCAAGATAATAAACAAAGAGGATAATACACACCAGACAAGGAATAAGAATCGAAAATAGTGTTAGCCGCTGGTTTAACTTGTCTATACGTTGATCCGCTATTTCCGCCTGGAAAAGGGAATCAGGGCTCTCTTCATCTGCACCAATTTTAAACTGTGAAGAATTTTGATCATTCATTTTTTATTTTATTCCCATTCAATCGTACTGGGCGGTTTTGAGCTGATGTCATAGACAACCCTGTTTACACCCCTCACTTCATTAATAATTCGGTTTGAAATATGCCCGAGAAGATTGTGGGGCAGTTTCGCCCAGTCCGCCGTCATCGCGTCTTTGCTGGTCACTGCGCGGATGGCCACAATGTTTTCGTAAGTTCGTTGATCGCCCATGATCCCCACGCTTTTAATGGGTAATAGAACGGCGAAAGACTGCCATAATTTTTTATAATATCCATAATTTTTTATTTCTTCAAGCAGAACAGCATCCACTTCTCTTAATATTGCCAGTCGTTGTCTGGTAACTTCTCCAATGATCCGTATGGCCAGACCTGGACCTGGAAAGGGCTGTCGCCATATCAGCTCTTCCGGCAGTCCGAGTTCTTTCCCAAGAAGACGAACTTCATCTTTAAACAGGTATCTTAAGGGTTCCACAAGGCTTAGTTTCATTTTCTTTGGAAGACCGCCCACATTATGATGGGATTTAATGACCGCTGTGGGGCCGCCAAAGGCGGATATGGATTCGATCACATCCGGGTACAGGGTTCCCTGGGCCAGAAATTCAGCCCCTTTAATCTTTTTGGCCTCGGCCTCAAAAACCCTTATAAATATTCTGCCGATAATTTTTCGCTTTCTTTCCGGATCCGTGACGCCGGTCAAATCATTTAAAAACCTGTTGCGGGCATTTACATAACGGATATTGATGTTCAGGTGTTGTTTGAATGTGTTTTTCAGTTTCACGGCCTCATCTTTTCGGAGCAGACCATTATCCACAAAAATACAGGTAAGCTTATTGCCGACAGCTTTGTGAATCAAGAGCGCCGTGACAGAGGAGTCGATGCCACCGCTCAAACCAAGAATGACTTTTTTGTTCCCAATCGTTTTTTGGATCTGCGCAATCGAATCTCGGGCAAACGATTTCATGGTCCAGATGTGCTTGCATCCACATACGTCAAAGAGGAAATTGCGGAGTATGGTCTTACCCTTGGGCGTGTGCACCACTTCCGGATGAAACTGCAGGCCAAAGAGATTTTTCTTGACGTGAGCGGTTGCGGCGATCTTCGTGTTTTCAGTGGAAGCCGTAATTTTAAATCCTCGTGGTAACTTTTCGACAGCGTCTCCGTGGCTCATCCAACATTTTGTTTTATTAGCGACACCTTTAAAAAGACCTTCCTGGCTTTTAACCTGAAGTTCGGCAAAGCCGTATTCCCGTTTCCCGACACCTTTGACTGTTCCGCCAAGGGTGTCCATCATAAACTGCATGCCATAGCAGATTCCAAGAACGGGAATTTTTAAATCAAAAATCGCCGGATCGATCCTTGGGCTCTGGTTTTCATAGATGCTCGATGGACCTCCAGAGAGTATTAACCCTTTCGGATCGAGGGATTGAATGTCATCCAAAGCGATAGTCGGTGGATGAATCTGGCAGTAAACATGGCATTCCCGTACCCGGCGGGCAATCAACTGGTTATATTGTGAGCCAAAATCAATGATGAGTATCATAGGACCACGCTTTGATATGTATTTAAACAGTTTGTGCGAACGGCTCGAATATGTTAGAGAGCGTATGAAATGTCAACTTTATTTTAAATGAAATGTTCATGAATTCTGTTTTTGTTCAAATTTATGAAGTACAGGTGCCTTCTGAGGCTGAAACACTTGTCGAACTGGGCGTTGATCATATCGGCAGTGTCATTCTTTCCGAGGAGACATGGAAAATCCCGTTAATAAAGGAAACCCTCCATATAACCGATCAAACCGTTTCCCGAAGCAGCCTGATACCGCTTTTCAGCCGCCAGGATTCGGTTTTCCGTGTCCTGGATTACTATCAGCCGGATATCGTACATTTTTGTGAAACCCTGAATCCGGATCACCTCAATGGTAATAAACCTTTTGAGCATTTGATCGGTCTACAGAAAAGCGTCAGAGAAAAGTTTCCGGAAATCAAGATCATACGTTCCATTCCGATACCGCCTTGCAATTCAGCCGACCAGGGGTCGGTCATTGAAACGGTCCGGGCGTTCGAGCCGGTAAGCGATTATTTTTTGACCGATACCATATTGATGGAAGCGGCTGGATCTTATCCTGATCAACAGCCGGTCCAGGGCTTTATTGGAATAACCGGTCAGACGTGTAATTGGGATATGGCCGCAAAACTGGTTGAATCAACCCCTGTGCCTGTTATATTGGCCGGCGGAATTTCCCATGATAATGTATTCGATGGGATCATGCACGTTCGACCTGCAGGCGTAGATAGTTGTACCAAAACCAATGCGGTGGATCGTAACGGACGAGTCATAAGATTCAAAAAAGACCTGGGCAAGGTCAAGCGCCTTGTGAAAGCGGTGCGCAGAGCAGAAAATGAGCTTGCCCTGATCCATAAAGTAAAAAATGAGAAAAGTATAATTAACCATATGGAATAAAAGGTAAATTAATATATATGTATTTGTCCGGAGACCTACGCAAAGGCCTGAAAATCGAGATTGATGGAGAACCCTATATCATTGTCCAGTTTGATTTTGTTAAGCCCGGTAAGGGACAAGCCCTTTATAAATGCAAACTTAAAAATATGGTGACGGGTGGACAATTTGATCGAACGTTTCGATCGGGTGATAAATTTAATGAAGCAAACCTGGAGGAGCATGAAATGGAATACCTCTATTCAGACGGCACAAATTATTGCTTCATGAATACGTCTACCTATGACCAGGAATTCATTTCTGAGGATCAGGTGGGCGAAGCCAGAAACTTTTTGAAGGAGAACACGGTTTGCAATGTTCTTTTTTTTAAAGAAAAACCGATCGGTATCACTCTGCCCATTTTCATCGATCTAAAAATCGTTAAGGCCGACCCCTGGGCAAAGGGGGATACCGCCTCGGGCGACTCGAAACCGGCTGAACTTGAAACCGGTTATGGTGTATTGGTTCCCACTTTTGTGGAAGAGGGTGAAACGGTTCGAATCGATACTCGAACCGGTGAATATGTGGAACGGGTAAAGGAATAGTATGCGCATTTGCAAAACGCTCCTTTTTGACCGATTTCTGCGTCAGGTTGAAATTGGAAAGTAGAAATTGGAGCGAGATGAAGCGAGTTTACGGTTGGATGTCTACAAACTGGCAGAAGCGTTAGCAGATATGGTCTGGCCCGGCTTTGATAAGTGGAACAAAAAGGTTTAGAACACCGTGGGCTATCAGATAACACGATCATCCGGCAGCCTAGCTGCAAATATAGCGTTCATCAACAGTACAAAAGCATGAATGCCAAATTTCCAATTTCTATTTTCTAATTTCAACGTTCCGTGAACGGTTAATTTTATTCATTCCATTTAAGATTAAACCTTTGCTCCCATTTGTCAGCAAAGAGTATCTTTTCCATTGGTTTTCTAATCCGTTTACGGGCAGGCGCATCTTTCGGGTAACCCACCGCCAGCATCGCCGAAACCTTTACCCTCTCTGGAATATCAAGGATCTTTTTTAGTTTGTTCGCTTGGAACCATCCGATCCAGCAAGTGCCAAGGCCGAGGTCGGTCGCCTTTAATACCATGTGTTCCATGGCAATCCCCAGATCGATCTGATAATATTCGATCCCGGTCACTCGCGTACCGATGCGATTTGCAATAAGATCAAGTTGGGAGCACCCGACAATAACAAGGGGTGCCTCCCGGAGCCACCTGTTTGGAATAACCGGACGCATCGCTGTATCGCATATCTTTTGAATTAAGCGTTTGTCCGTAACCGCAACAAAACGCCATGTCTGACTGTTACAGGCCGAGGGTGCCACACGCGCAGCCTCACAAATGGCAATCAGATGCTCTTGAGTTACCGGTCTTGAATCAAAAGACCGTGTTGAATGTCTGTTCTCCAGTATTTGATCGAATGTCATCATTGTCACTAGTCGCTAAACCTTTCGTCTTGCAATGCTATTTGTGTCAGCCTATGGTAAATAAACCGGAAAAGTAACAAGTGAAATAGATTTTGATTTATTTAGGTAACTTCTTAAAACTTATGGTTAAACTTACCAGCGGAGTCATCCGGGCATTTTTTATCAAGAAATGAACAACACCATCGTTCTCAACGAATATATCCAATCACTGACCTCATTCCATCGCTTGAAACACCAGGTGGTATATCATACCGTGCTTCCGGCCGGTTCTTCTATTTGGGCAAAACCTGAAAGGCCTTGGCCCCAAGATGTAAGAAACATAAAAAACGGCCTTGGAATTCGTGATCTGTATCAGCACCAGGCACAAGCTATCGATATTATAAGGTCCGGTCAACATGTTGTTATTGCAACACCGACATCAAGCGGCAAGACACTGGTTTACAATCTTCCTGTGATGGAGAAAATCCTGGAAAACCCAGAGGCCAAAGCGCTCTATATTTTTCCGTTAAAAGCCCTCGCCCAGGATCAACTGCGTGTTTTCAAAGCGATGTCCGCTCATAGTACGGGGGTAAAACCGGATGCCGTGATTTATGACGGGGATACGTCGTCCTGGCACCGTAAGCGTATTCGTGAAAAACCTCCAAACGTTATTTTAACAAATCCAGAGATGCTGCATCTGTCTTTTCTTCCCCACCACCCCCAATGGGCTGTCTTTTTATCCGGTCTTGAGGTGGTGGTGGTGGATGAAGTTCATACATACCGCGGACTTCTGGGGTCACACATGGCCCAGGTGTTCAGACGGTTTCAAAGGATTTGCGCTTACTATGGATCTTTGCCAACATATGTCTTCAGTTCAGCCACTATTGCAAATCCCGGACAGCTGACCAAACAACTGACCGGTTTTAATGTGGCAACGGTAATTAAAGGCGGTGCATCCCATGGGCGACGGCATGTTGTTTTTATAAACCCTTTGGACGGACCGGCCCAAACTGCAATCCTTTTGTTAAAGGCGGCCCTCTCCCGGGGTCTGCGGACCATTGTCTATACCCAGTCACGAAAGCTTGCCGAGCTGATCGCTATCTGGGCGGGAAGCAAGAGTGGCCCTTATGCCAGCAAAATCAGCGCATACCGTTCGGGTTTTCTTCCGGAAGAAAGGAGGGCTATCGAAGCAAGGCTGTCATCCGGTGATCTTTTGGCTGTCATTTCCACCAGCGCCCTCGAACTGGGTATTGATATCGGGGACCTGGATCTTTGCATTCTGGTGGGATATCCCGGCAGCGTAATGGCCACCTGGCAGCGGGGAGGCAGGGTCGGTCGTGGCGGGCAGGATTCCGCTATGATCCTGATTGCGGGTGAAGATGCCCTGGACCAGTACTTTATGCGCTATCCAAGCGCCTTCCTCAAGATGGAACCGGAGGCTGCGGTTGTTAACCCGTATAATTCAGAGGTAATGTCAAGGCATCTCATTTGTGCTGCCGCGGAGCTGCCTTTAAAAACGGATGAGCCCCTGATGCTGGAAAAATCCGTAAAAAAAGTGGCGCTCACACTTGAAGAAATAGGTGAGCTTTTAAGGAGCGCGGATGGCAAAGAGATGTATTCGAGTCGCAAGGCTCCGCACCGGCATGTCAATCTAAGGGGAACAGGCCGCCGCTTTAACATTGTCTGCAGCAAGACCGGGCAGAGTAAAGGTGAAATAGATGGTTTCAGAGCGTTCCGAGAGACCCATGCAGGTGCCATCTATCTTCACCAGGGCATTACTTATCTTGTGGACGACCTTGATCTTGGTACGCAAACGGTAAAGGTTTCGGAATCCGTTGTCGATTATTATACCAGGGTTAGAGGACATAAAATCACCGAAATCCTCGAGGTGTCCGAAGAAAAGCATGCCCGGGAGATGCGCTTTTATGCGGGGCGTCTAAAGGTGACGGACCAGGTTACAGGATATGAAAAAAAAAGGATCCGTGGCAATACGTTGCTAAATGTCGTATCCCTGGATCTTCCTCCCCAGGTTTTTGAAACCCAAGGACTGTGGTTTAATATCCCAGTAGAGATTCAAAGGGCCGCCGAATCGAAATATTTTCACTTTTTAGGTGGCATACATGCCATTGAGCACGCGGTTATCGGCACTTTTCCGCTTCTGGTATTGGTGGATCGAAATGATCTTGGCGGTATCGCCACACCCTTTCATCCCCAGGTCGGGAGTGCCGCAATATTTATTTACGATGGAATTCCCGGTGGGGCCGGACTAACCCGCCAGGCCTTTTCACGAACAGAGGCATTACTATCGTTTGCCTATAATGTCATCCGGGCCTGTCCGTGTGAATCCGGCTGCCCTTCCTGCGTACATTCACCCAAATGTGGTTCCGGAAACAGACCCGTTGACAAATCCTCTGCGATTTTTATTCTCGACCGAATAAAAGCTGCATCCAAACCGGATGATATGGAAATGGACGTTGTCCATCTAAAAGATCTACCCACACGTCCCCGGAGGTTTAAACAGAGATTACGAAGGCCAAGGGTTTCAAAAAGCAGGCCAAAAAGCGTGGACCCGCCCGGAACGACAAAACCGAAACGTACGCCTGCCCCCCCCATAAATATTCAATACGGTGTCCTTGATATTGAAACCCAGCGATCCGCACAGGAAGTAGGAGGGTGGCACAGGGCTGATCGGATGGGTATAAGCTGTGCGGTTCTCTATGATTCAAAGCAAGATACTTTCTTTGAGTTTTTAGAAGATCAGGTGCCTTTGTTAATTGAACACCTGAAAAGCTTGAATCTTATCGTCGGGTTCAATATCCAGCGATTTGACTACCATGTACTGACCGGGTACACGGATGTTGACTTCCGAAAATTTCCAACCCTTGACATTCTTGCGGAGATTCACAAGCGTCTGGGTTACAGGCTTTCGCTGGCCCATCTAGCCGAGGTAACCCTTCATGCTCAGAAAAGCGGAGACGGTCTTCAGGCCCTTCAGTGGTGGCAAGAGGGACGGATTAGAGAAATCGTCGATTATTGCAAGGTGGATGTATCGATTACACGTGATCTCTACTTGTACGGAAAAGAATACGGTTATCTTCTTTTTAAGAACCGGTCAGGGAATACGGTTCGTGTTCCGGTAAACTGGTAGAAGCGATTAAAAATCGCTAATCTGCTGTCCATCCCGAAACGGTCTTTTTGCCCGATCTCGGCGTTATGCTCAAAATTTTATCCTCGGAATATCAAGTATATGCCTGCGGTAAAATTTTTCGGAGGCCCCTCCGGGGCGTAGGCCCCACGGGCCGGAGGCTTGATCTCGAACAAAAATCTTCGTTTCTGAACGGACACACGGACACTATCTAACGGGGAAAGTTGTCGATATTTTTTACATAGCTTTCAAAGTCCTTTTCCAGAAGAAAGCGGGATATCATTTCACCAACCTTGTCGGCGGTGTCCACCCGATATCTGCCCTTCTCATCGCGACCGACAATTTTTTTTGCATTTTCAACGATTGCCTCTAAGGATGCGGGTGTCATATCCACAATTGCACGAACGGTAATAAGGTTCTTGTTTGCGGTCATTTTTGTATTTCTCCCTACCTGGTAACTGAGCGAAAACTGCTATTTTCCCAATTTCTGCGTCAGGTTCAGATTTTAATCCTCAAAATACTACAAAGTATTGCTGTGGCCAAAATTTTCTAATTTACGTTCGAGAACTATCTAAAAACGATGATTTCGTAAAAAGGCTGCACAGTAAAATGTGCACGACCGACCATTTTTCTATGCAGTTTTTCTTCTAACAAACGTTTGCCGCCAAATCAAATTTTATAAATGAATTTTTTTTATAAAATCTCTGTCCGGATGGGATGGCTGTGAAATAAGGATTCCGAAAAGCCTTTGAATGAACATATTCCTGCCCACAGGCTTCTTTTTCCAAATTGAATCTCATGTTTGCAACCCTGGCATGAATATTGATAGAGAATTTATTTAAGCCGTAGCGCAGCAATATTGAATAACAATGTATGATTAAAAGGAGGAAAAAATGAAAAAAACTCTGAGCGTTCTTGCATTATGTACCGCTGTTTTAATTGTTATGAGTATGGCGGGGTCTTTGCTCGCCGACGATTCTGCAAAAATCAATATCAACACGGCTTCAGTAGATGAGCTGGCGCAACTGAAACGAATCGGGTTGAAATATGCGGAAAGGATTGTGGAATACCGTGAAAAAAATGGACCTTTTCAACGACCGGAAGAAATCATGCTGGTTAAAGGCATTGGTACCAAGACCTGGGAGTTGAACAAGGAACAGATTATTGTCGAAGTGGTTAAGGATAAAAAGGGCTAATCCTAACCTGTATTCGTTCGAAAATGGCCCTTGGGCTCAATAGCTGCGCAGGCTCTCCCGCTTTTTGCGGGATTAATTTCGAAACACTCTGAGTATGTGTGCCTTTCCTTTAAAATGGGGGCATGTTCACAGAGTGGCAAAAATTAGTGAACACAATTTTGAAACCGGTTGGGGTAGTCAACCACCTGAAAGGCGGGTGGTTGACTACTCATCCAAACCGACAGGGATCTTTTATGATTTTTCCGCTTTTGGGTCCCACGATTCCATCATTCCGACATTCCATTATTCCATGTGTGCGGCAAAATCAACTAGCCTGTAACTTTTCAAAAACTTGTGGTTAAACATACCAGCGGAGTCATCCGGTAATTTTTTTTCAAAGCGGGCAACTGTTTGAAGCCGTTTAAGCGTTCACGGGTTCAGGGGTTCAGAGATTCAAGGTTCCATTCTCGTCCCCGGACTGAATTTGGAATGCGTATTTAAGAGCAAAGCGTCATCTTCGTCAGGCCTAATCCAAAATTTGGAGCCCAATTGGCAATTACTTAGGAAAATGAACATTTTTAACGAAGTCTTCGGGTCTTCAATGCCTTCTTTGTCCTTAACCCTGAACGTTGAACCCTGAACCTGTGAACGGTTACGATTGTTGATTGTAGCCTGTT
>JAFDFH010000384.1 GCA_019309945.1 Deltaproteobacteria bacterium | reverse complement strand
TTGATTGTAGACTGTTTGTGCTAAGCGATGCACTTATTTTAGATCTCGTGCGCGGGGCACTGTTAGGCGCCCTTAACGGCAAGTTTTGGCCGTATTGAAAAAAATTACCGGATGACGTAGCGGACCTACCGGAACATATTGAGAAGTTACAATTTAAAGCCTATGTGACTAATTCTGCATACGTTTTATTAATGTTTCCAGATAGCGTGATTTAATCTGTTCACTAGCCAGCGCCTGTTTAAGAGGCGGTAATCTTAGAATCACACCAAAAACAGCCGCTAATGCGCGATGGCTCCATAATACACGGTTATCAAAAATCAGGTTTTGTAATTTTCCTCGTTCGATAGCCATCATTACGACTCGGTGTGTTCCATTTATGGGTGTAATAACTCTTTCAGGTCTGGATTCCAAATGTATATTCCCCTTTGCACAAGCCCGTACACAAAGTCCACAGCCCAGGCAACGTTCTATATCCAATCGGGCCTGTTTCATTTTCGGTCGATGAGGATCGTTAGCAGAGATCAGGGACATGGCTTCAACAGGACAGGCAGTTACACATTTTCCACAACCATTACATTCTTCATCATGAATAACCGGAATGAAATTGGTTGTATGGATGGGATTCATCAAAGCAAATCGGCGGGCAACTATCATAGCTTCACAGCAACAGCCGCAGCAGTTACAAATAAAATTCACTCTTTTTTGAACATTTTCACCAAACTGAACCAGATTATTCTCATACGCTGATTGAAGCAGATCAAGTCCTTCCACTTTGTCTACCTGACGAACATGACCGTGTTTAATTAATGTTGCCGCTGTGGAGTTAAGAGTCATGCAAATTTCCCTAGGTGCATTACATGCTTTGCCTAAATGTTCCATTTTATGACGGCAATAACAGGTTCCAACCGCTATATGGGAAGCAGTTTTAATAACCTCCGAAGCTCTTTCATAATCCAGAACATGGAGGGCATTTTCATTAGTTAGAACTGGTTCATGAACAAACGTACGCCCAAGTTGTGTCTCACCCTCAACAAACAGTGCCCGGATAAAATCCTCTTCCACATTCAAATACTGGTAAAAAAGCTTACTAAGCGTTTTCTGGTCAATATCATCGCGTATGCGCATCAGGGAAAATTCAAAAAAACCTGCCATCGGTGGCGGAAGAGAATAAATAGATTTTCCGTTCTGTTCGATATCAACCAGTAAAGCACGTCCCGCCAATTCATCGAGTACTTTTTGGGTGCTGATTAGATCCATTTTCCAGATAGAGCTGGCTTTTTCGGCCGTAAAAGGTTTGATGGGTAAAAGAGAAACAAGTTCAGCTTCTTTTTCTCTAAAGAGTATTGTTAAAATTTTGTTAAGAAGTTCCGATGGCGGTGCACCCTGCGGAAAGTAGTTTAAACGTTCAACCAATTGGGAATAACCGGACTTGATTGTATTATGAGCCATAATTTATTGATTTAAATTATAAAAAAATATTATTCATGACCAAAGAAGCTGGTAACGAATACCAAAATTTGATAGAACAATACGGCATGGTTTGCAGTTAGCTGGATGTCCGTTTATACTTGACCACATCAATCCAATTTTATCAGGCCTGTCGTAAAATTGGTGCTGCAATATTGCTATAAACTAAATAAGGGGCACGGCGATAAAACCATAACCCCTTAATATTATTGGTACGCCCGGCCCGATTCGAACGGGCGACCTACGGATTCGAAGTCCGGCGCTCTATCCAGCTGAGCTACGGGCGCAAAAAAATGGGGTGAGTGAAGGGACTTGAACCCTCGACAACCGGGGCCACAACCCGGTGCTCTACCAACTGAGCTACACCCACCACAACGATTATTTTGGATTTTATCGTAGAACTGCGGAGAAATCCCCTAACAGATTGCCCGATGTTTTTCAAGTCGTTTTATCCGAGCCAATTTCAAAACATCCCATTTTGCCCAATCTCTGCGTCAGGCTCAAATTTTAATCCTCGAAATACTAAATGTATTCCTGTGGTTAAAATTATCGCCTTCCTTGATCTTGAAAAAACTGAAACGTTTTGAAACTGCTCATTCAATTAAAAATTTATTTTAACATTTTATTTGCAACTTGTTCAAGCCAAAAACTCATTATCGACCATGGGGATCTAAAATTTGATTGGATGTTTCATGATTTTCCACCTTGCACCCTGACGCTGCGGCAAAATCGACAATTGCAGAATTTAGGTCGTAGACAAATTACAGTACATGTGTTATAAAATAAAGGATTCATTCACGATATATTATGCATCCTGGATCATTCATGCTTAAAATTCGCATTTAGGTTTTATTGAAAAGGACATTCATGTGAACAGGCTTCATATTTTTGCGATTAGAGCCACACTTGGCGTTGTTTTTGCCGTTTTTCTGACCCGCTTTTTTTATCCCCAAGCAGATATAGTCCATGTGGCCGGACTTGCCGTGATCATGGTGGGTCTGGCATATTTTTCAGAATACCTGAGGAATCGAAAAAAACATAGGGACATTGATTTTCACAAATGAAACAAATCATCCTCGGGACAGCCGGACATATCGATCACGGAAAGACGAGTCTTGTCAAGGCGGTCACCGGCATCGATACGGATCGGCTAAAGGAAGAAAAGCTTCGTGGTATCACTATTGAACTCGGTTTTGCGTCAATGGATCTCCCGAGCGGGCAACATATTGGGATTGTGGATGTCCCCGGTCATGAAAAATTTATAAAAAATATGGTTGCGGGGGTCACCGGGATCGATCTTGTTACCATGGTGATTGCCGCTGACGAAGGGGTAATGCCTCAAACCAGAGAGCATATGGAAATCTGCACCCTTCTGGGCGTAAAATACGGTCTGGTGGTTCTGACGAAAACAGATCTTGTGGATGAAGAATGGCTTGAACTGGTGGTGGAAGATATACGGGATTTTGTCCGGCTCGAGCCTGTTTCGGCTCCCTGTTGATCGCGTGTTCACCATGAAGGGATTTGGTACGGTTATTACCGGGACACTGATTTCCGGGCGTATTCGGGTGGGAGATCCGGTAATGATTTATCCGTCCCATGTAACATCAAAGGTTCGAGGTATCCAGGTCCACAACCAGAGCGTAAACGAAGCCGAAGCCGGTATGCGCACCGCAATAAATTTCCAGGGACTTGAAAAAGCATCTGTGAGCCGCGGTGAGGTTGTATCAAGCCCAGGAGCCCTCATACCCACTTACATGCTGGATGTATCGACCCATTTTCTTGCCAGCAATAAAAAACCGATTAAAAACCGCGCCCGTATCAGACTTCATGCAGGAACCAATGAAGTGCTCGGAAATCTTATATTGCTCGACAGGGAGGAACTTTTCCCAGGGGAAACCGCCGTTGCCCAGATACGATTCGATTCTCCTGTTGCCCTAGTCAAGGATGACAGGTTTGTCCTGCGAAGTTATTCCCCCTTACGCACCATTGGGGGAGGACATATTCTCAATCCAATTCCCCAAAAGCATAAGCGCTTTAAGTCCGAAGTCGTTGATGGCGTGAAAGGAATTATAGATCACACTCCCGCAGAGATCATTTTATTTCATTTAAACGAATCCGGTTACACAGGCCTCAGCTATCCTGAACTTAAGATAATGACTAACATTCCCGAGAAACAGATTCAAAACATGATGCAGGTTCTTCTGTCCCAAAGGTCGGTCATCCTAACTGACAGGGAAACCCAAATTTATATTCATCAGAACAGTTTCGAAAAGCTAAAGCAAGAAACAGCGCAGAATTTAAATCACTATCACAAAGCGAATCCCCTTAAAACGGGCATGCCCAAAGAAGAGCTCAAATCCAAGTTTTCGTCGTTCTTAAGTCCCAAGCTTTTCAATCTGGTTCTCGGTCAGATGATAAAGGACAAAGAAATCGTTCAGGACGAGGTTACGGTACGCCTTGCCATCCACGCGGTTGCGCTCGGAATTGACCAGAAACAGATCAAGGAAGAGATCGTCAATGCCTATAAAGAAAACGGGCTTACACCACCCTACTTCAAGGAGCTCAGCAAAAGCCTCGGTATCGATTCTCAATCCGCAAAAGATGTGTTGATGCATCTCGTTGACGAGGGATTAATCATCAAAGTAAAGGAGGATCTGTATTTTATTGCTGATGCGGTAAAAGATCTGCAAGATAGATTGGTCGATTTTCTGGGGTCCCATGGGGAAATGACGACGCCGCAATTCAAGGATATGGCCGGAGTTTCACGTAAGTATTTAATCCCTCTGATCGAGTATTTTGATTCGCAGAACGTAACCATACGGATCGGTGATATACGGAAACTTAGGATGAAACCCAGTAACTCCGGAATTAAAAAATTGTGAGAAGTAATTCCTTAATCCATATTAGTAAACCCGTTTTGTTTTTTAAACAAACATAGACGCAATACTGTCAAGAAACAACATGCCTTTACGGGTGAGTGCACAACGATTCCGGGTCATGGTGATAAAACGCCTTTTTTTCAGATCCGCAATGGTTTTTTCGAATATGTCGGTAAAGTGAACACCGAACCTTCGATGAAATCCATTGATATTGATTCCATCCGCTTGTCTTAATCCCAGGTAAATCGCCTCTAACATGCGTTGCTCGCTGGTTAACACCTCTCGATCTTCCAGGGGCAGACGACCCGCCTCCAGTTCCTGAATATAATTTTTTACGGAACGGTAATTCCACCAGCGTATCGGCTCGATGAACGAATGGGCCGAAGGTCCTAACCCGAGGTATGGAACAAACGACCAGTATTTCTGATTGTGGCGGGATCTTTTGGGCTCGAATTCGTTAGAAGTTGATCGTGCAAAGTTTGAAATCTCATAATGAACATAACCGGCGTCATTCAAGAAGCTTATTGTGGTTTCAAACAAATCGGCACTAAGACCCTCAGGCATGGGGCGGAACCGACCGGTTTGAAGATTTCTGGCCAGGGGTGTTCCCGCTTCATATGTCAGCATGTAGCAGGCAAGGTGATCAGGACCTAAATCAGTCGCTGTTTTTAAGTCATTGAGCCATGCTTTGGGGGTCTGGCCCGGGATGCCATAAATAAGGTCAAGTCCAATATTCATAAATCCGGCCTGTTGGGCGTGTTTAATGACGCGTTCGGCGTCTTTGCTTGAATGAAGCCGGCCAAGGAATTTAAGGTTTTCCAACTGAAAGGATTGAACACCAACATTGATACGATTGACCCCCGCGTCCTGATAACCTTTCAAGCGGTCCAGGTTGGCCGTGCCGGGATTGATTTCCATAGTGATTTCGGTATCCGGAAGCATCTCAAAAAATTGATGGGCGGCGCCTATTATTTGGTTCACGGGCCTAACGTCCAGAAGGGAAGGTGTCCCTCCGCCGATATAAAGGGTGTCAAACTGTAAAGAATCTTTGCGGATCATGGACATTTCCTGAATTAATGCCCGAATAAAATTGTCCGTATAGGATAGGTCCGTTATCGAGAAAAAATCACAATAGGAGCATTTCTTAATGCAGAAAGGAATATGAACGTAAATCCCGGCAGGGTCTTCCTGGGTGGGAATATAGGTTTTCATTTTATTCATGTATTTTTCGCTGTTTTCCTGATACGGTAGTAACTTCTCAATATGTTACGGTAGACCCGCTGCGCCATCCGGTAATTTTTTTCAATACGGCCAAAACTTGCCGTTAAGGGCGCCTAACAGTGCCCCGCGCACGTGATGTAAAATAAGTGTGTTGCTTAGCACAAACAGGCTGCAATCAACAATTTATGCTGTTCGGGGCACTGTAAGCCGCCCTAAACGGCTTCAAACAGTTGCCCGCTTTGAAAAAAACTACCGGATGACTCCGCTGGTAGGTTTAACCATAAGTTTTTGAAAAGTTGCCTAATAACCACTTAACCACTCGACTATTTGACTATTTACGAGGTCTGAACTTGAACAAAAATGAGCATTTTTCAAAAATGTCACTATACAATAAGAAATGACCGGAAGCAAAAAAAATAGCCTGTCGATGGGCCCCCAGTGTCTATAAAAAACAGCAACCATATTGATAAATTTGATTTATCCTTCAAGGTTTTTCATGAACTCATGGCCAAACGGGTGAGTGAAATCCTGCTGGTTTCCAGCCCTTATGACGCCTTTATCATGGAAGAG
>JAFDFH010000383.1 GCA_019309945.1 Deltaproteobacteria bacterium | reverse complement strand
TGGGGAGATCAGGTTGAACGGAACAAACCGTTTCCAGACGGAATTGAATTCGCGATGCGGGCGCATGCGGTCAACGGTGCCGCCTGCGTCTATGTCGGCGACAATAAGCACGATATCGAGGCTGCCCGGGCGTGTCAACGCCGCGTGGTAAGTGTAGCAGCTCTGTGGGGGGCGATTGATCAGGCTAGCCTCCTGGATGCGAAACCGGATCTGTCTTTCGGCGCTTTTCGGGAGTTTGCTGACTGGGTGATAGAAGGAGGCTCGGCGTTATAGATTATCCATCTGATTATAAGAACATCTTAGATAGTGCCCATCCAGAAACGGTCTTTTTGCCCGATCTCTGCGTTAAGCTCAAAATTTTATCCTCGGAATATCAACTATATGCCTGTGGTAAAATTTTTCGCAGGCCTTGATCTCGAACAAAAATCCTCGTTTCTGGACGGACACTCGATAGAGCCTGAACGAAAATTGCTATTTTCCCCAATTTCTGCGTCAGGGAGGACTTTAGTTCCTTAGTTGTAAATTTTGTGCTTTTTGTGGTAAAACTTTTTCCATTCTGTCACCAAGGCACGAAGAAAGAATATTAAATATATCCTTTGTGTCTTACTGTCTTTGTGGCAAATATTTTTGGTTCCGGTTTATCCGGCATAGGAGCTTATAATATGAGAAAAGAAATTGTGCGTACCGACCGGGCACCGGCTGCTATCGGCCCTTACTCGCAAGCAGTAAAAATAGGCGAAATGATTTTTGTATCCGGCCAAATACCCATTGATCCGGCAACCGGTGATATTGTCAACGGGGATATCAAGGCGCAGACCCGACAGGTCCTGACCCATTTGAAGAGCGTGCTGGAAGCGGCCGGGAGTTCAATGGCAAAGGTGGTAAAAACGACGGTATTTATCACCAATATGGATAATTTTGCCCAGGTCAATGAAACCTACGCCGAATTTTTTACGACTCAACCGCCGGCCAGGGCCTGCGTGGAGGTTTCACGGTTGCCTAAAAACGTGTCCGTGGAAATCGAAGCCATTGCTGTTTTATAGATCCCTACGGGATGTACCCCTTTAAGCATCTCCTTTATAAATACGCTTTACGCGCTTTGACACGCCGCATGTCAACTCATAGGGGATCGTTCCTATTTTTTTGGCCACTTCAGCGAGCTGGATCGTACCCTGCTGTGAATTTCCCCAAATAATGACTTCATCCCCCGGATTTATGGGATCATCATTCACATTAATCATAATGTGATCCATGGTGACGGTACCCACCATCGGATAACGTTTCCCCTGAATCAGAACTTCGCCCTGATTGGTCAACTGACGGCTAAGGCCATCTGCATAACCAATTGGCAGCACGGCAATGCGGGTCGCTTTTTGCGTAACCCAACGCCTGCCATAACTTATCGGATATGCTGCCGGGATCGCCCTCACATGGGCCACAACCGTTTTTAACGTCATCACCTGTCTGGGTTTTATCGAACGGGACGTTTCTGACGACGGATAATGGCCGTACATCAAAATTCCGGGTCGGACAGCATCAAAATAACTCTCCGGAATATCCAGAATCGCCCCGCTGTTGGCCATATGGATCATGGCAGGTTTTTTATCCAGGCGCCGAAGCCGGGACAGGGTTTCTCTAAACCGGGACAGCTGGATATCGGCGAAGGTCTTGTCGCGTTCATCTGCGGTGGAAAAATGGGAATAGATTCCTTCCCAATGGCAATGCCTGGAATGAACAAGGGCATTGAAAAAATCGGTTTCCTGATTCCATAAAAGGCCCACTCGCCCCATACCGGTATCCAGGTTTACATGGACATGTGCGGGCCGCTCCTGTCCGGCCCCCTCAACCCAGCGGATATCTTCTTCCCCGAACAGGGTAATTCGAAAACCGGCCTGTATTGCTTGTTTTATTTCATCCGGAAATAGCCGTTCAAAGATCAGAATCGGTTGGGTCAAACCGCTTTCCCGCAATTCCAGGGCCTCTTGAAACTGGGCGACGGCAAAAAAATTAAAACCTTCTTTTACAAGCCGTTTGGTAACAGGAAGCGCACCGTGGCCATATGCGTCGGCTTTTACGACCGGGATTACCTTGGCCGGCAAAACGTTGCGTTGAATCGCATGAACATTAGAAACCAGATTATTCAGGTCGATTTCTGCATAGGTTTTAGGTTCCATCGATTTTTCAGCGCCTCCAGGCTCCTTTTTTTGATGCTTATGCGCCTGAATTTCGAGCGGGTTGTCCCGATAGGCATCTAGGCGCTTAAATTTTAATTTCTTGAATTGATCTTTCAAACCATTGATTTTAAAATGACCAAATCCAGTTGATCCGCGGCATCTTCGGCCAGATCTGAAATCTCGGCAATGCGGTTCAGACATCGTTTCAAATGGATTTTTTGGGCGAAATCCATATCAAACGTAAAGATTTCCTTGGTCAAATCCCATTCGATTCGATCAACCTCCGACTCTTTGACGCCAATCTCCTTGGAGTGATGGCGGGAAACCTCAATGGGGCAGACCCCTCTGAAATAACACAGGACCGCATCTTCAAGCATTTTGCCAACACTGAGGGACTCACGGACGGCTTCACGAAATTGGCTTTTCAAGCCATCGGGAATAGCGGGGCGTTGATTTAAAAAGAAATCGCAGCATTTTTCAGCAGCATTGGCCACCGTATCAATACTCTCCACCAGCCTATAAATATCCTCTCGAATCATTGGCATATAGGCACCGGAAAACAATTTATCCTTTATTCCGTGGCGGATAAAATCCGCTTCTGATTCCAGACCGTCCACCTGGTGACTCAGGGTTTTGGCCTCATTCAGGCTGTCATCGAGATAGGCTTTTAACGTCAGCGCTGTGGTGGACAGACACTGCGCCATTTTTAGAGCGTGTTTTAAAATAAGCTCAATGACCTCTTTTTCTTTTTTAAATATGATCATTTTTTCCCCTTTTAAAAATCTTGCATTAATATTTTTGGTCGGCGTTCACCGTATGAATGTGATACCCTTATAAAGCAGGAAAGCGGATGTCGCCGACATTAGGGGCGTCAATACCCAGCCGGCAAGTATCACGAAGATGCTTTTTTTGCTGATTGCACTGACCCCTTTTACCAGGCCCACCCCCACCACGGCCCCCACAATGGCCATCGAAGTCGAGACCGGAATTCCAAAAATGGAAAAAAGGTGAATCCCGAAGGCGGA
>JAFDFH010000382.1 GCA_019309945.1 Deltaproteobacteria bacterium | reverse complement strand
GCTAAGGGCAGCTTGCTTCGAAACGCCATCGACGAGGACCGGCTCTTTTCCATGATCTTCTGGGGCCCGCCGGGGTCCGGCAAGACCACCCTGGCAAGAATCATTTCCAGAGAGACCAGAGCTCATTTTGAGACTTTTTCCGCCGTTCTTTCCGGCGTAAAGGATGTGCGCCAGGTAATCGAGCGGGCCAAAGAGGCCCGCCAGTATCACCAAAAGCACACGGTCCTTTTTGTCGATGAACTCCACCGTTTCAACAAGGCCCAACAGGACGCCTTTCTGCCCTATGTGGAAAACGGACTCCTCACCCTCATCGGCGCTACCACCGAGAACCCTTCCTTTGAAATCATCGCCCCCCTGCTCTCCCGGGTACGCATATCGTCTGGGCAGCGGACGGGGATGCGCGAACAGCACTCAACAATCTGGAGGCCGCCGCCTCGCTGGTCATCAAGAAAGTTGAGGCCAAACGAACAATCACCGCCGACCTTGTGAGAAAGGCCCTCCAGAAAAAGGCCCTCTTGTATGATAAGTCGGGAGAGGAACACTACAATCTGATATCAGCCCTTCACAAGAGCCTTCGCGGCAGCGACCCCGATGCGGCCCTCTACTGGCTGGGCCGGATGATCGCGGCGGGAGAAGATCCCCTCTATATCGCCAGACGTATGGTAAGATTCGCCTCGGAAGATATTGGAAACGCAGATCCCCAAGCCTTAAATGTCGCCGTCACGGCCATGCAGGCCTTTCACTTTATCGGCCTGCCTGAAGGGGATCTCGCCCTGGCTCAGGCCGCCGTCTATCTTGCCACAGCACCGAAAAGCAATGCCCTTTATGCCGGTATGGGTGGTGTAAAGCGGTCCATCAACGAGACCGGGGCCTTGCCCGTACCGCTTCACATCAGAAACGCGCCGACAAACCTGATGAAAGACCTCGGGTACGGAAAGGACTACAAATATCCAGACGCACAATTTTATTACCACTCAAAGTCAGAATTGCCGCATGAAGATCACTTGGATTACCTCCCCGATAAGATCAAAGGCAAACGGTTCTATCGGCCTACAAATCGTGGTTATGAAAAGACAATCAAGGAACGTATGGAACAGTGGCGTCGGCTAGGTCAAAAACATGACAAGAAACCTTCATAAATTCCCTCGCAAAGCTTCCTCAGCCGTGCTCTGCCTCGTCCTAACCTTATTATCCTAGTAAATCAAACCTTCCCTCCTAACCTGTCCCTCTGCGTTTAAACAACATTTGAAGGGAATTTATTGGTTAAAATGCTCACTTCCGTGCTCTGATTATGAAAAGAAATCTTGAAAAAACATCGATTTGTGATGGGTAATCATCATCAATACGATTCTCCCTTACGCCAGTTTTGATTTTGGCGAAGAAATCAGTGATTCTCGAAGAGGATCAACAACTACGACATATACATGCTTTGGCTACCGCCGTGGAAATGCACAGGAATCCTTCCTGACCCATCACCTATATCGGTGAAGCCCTTGAATCTGGCTCAATCACTCCCTTTTTCAATCTAGCTCATTTCGCTCCTTATTTTGTCTAAGTTTGGCTTTTGAAAAATTTTTCGAGGAATTTTGGACCATTTCCTTCTGAAATCAGAATTTGCAAGAAGAAGCGGGCCTCGAAAAAGCCATCTATGTTCCGATCCTGCAAATGAGTTATTTTAGAGAATTGGTGTCTAACAAGACAAATATGAGGTTGGTAATGAGGGGGACTCAGAAAAATCATAGCATCTCTAGGGCTTGTCCCGAGAAAGGTATTTTAAAGTTTTAAAACGAAAAAACTTAGGAGTATAAAAATGAGAAACAGGAAATAACTATTATAATACTTGCAACATTATTGTGTTTTTTGTTAATAATAACTTCCACCTTAGGCAGGCGCGAAAACATAAAGCGTTGCCCCCATTCATGAGGAGCTATCATGAAGTTAGCCACTATCATCCATCTGGCCCTCGGACTGTTGATTATTTCATTTTTTTCTCTGCCGCCGCAGTCTTTGGCCCAGGACAGCGACTATCTAGAGCCATCCGAAAAATACAGCCGGGAGGAGCTCACTCAGATGCTTGCGCCTATCGCCCTATATCCCGATGCGCTTCTCTCCCAGGTTTTGATGGCATCGACCTATCCCATTGAAGTGATCGAGGCCGAACGTTGGGTCAAGAGTAATCCAAAGCTTAAGGGCGAGGCCCTTGATGCGGCGCTTTTGGAAAAAGACTGGGACCCTAGCGTCAAGGCGATCTGTCACTTCCCGTCTATACTGGCCCTAATGAGCGAGCGGATCACCGAAACCACCAACCTGGGCAACGTTTTTCTCGCCCAGGAGGCCGAGGTCATGGACATGGTCCAGGAACTCCGGGCCAAGGCCTATGCCCAGGGCAACCTTACCACCACCACCGAGCAGAAGGTCATTGTCGAAAAGAAGACGATCGTCATCGAACCGACAGACCCCAGGGTCATCTACGTGCCGTACTATGATCCCTTCTACATTTATGGTCCGTGGTGGTATCCCGCCTACCCGCCTTATTACTGGAGGCCTCCCGGCGTGAGCATCGGCATTGGCATCTCATACAGACCTGGCGTTTACTTCGGGTTCGCCTTTGGCACCTGGAGCTATTTCGACTGGCACCACCACTATATTTTCATCGATGTCCACAAACGGCCAAGATATATCAGGAACGATCGGTGGTTCTCGAAGCCCGGCCGCTGGAATCATGCCCCCGTGCACCGGAGAGGTGTTGCCTACCGCGATAAGTTCACCGCCAGAAAATACGGCCAGTACCCCTACCGCTCCAGGGATTTCCAGCGCGATACCCGTGGTTTTCCTGAACTGAGAGATCGCGACCGGCGTGTTGACGACCGGACCAGGATTGATAGGGATAAGGGCGGGGATGATCGCTCAAAAATCGACCGCGACCGGCAGCAACGGGAACGGGCCGAGCGTGATAAACAGCAGCGTGAACGGGTAGAACGAGAAAGGAAAGAGCGTGAACGTGTCGATCGAGATAAAAAGATACGCGAACATGCTGATCGCGACCGGCAGCAACGGGAACGTCTCGACCGTGACAAACAGCAGCGTAAACGGGTAGAGCGAGAAAGGAAAGAGCGTGACAGACAGATAAGTGCACAGCAGATGCGGCAACCGGCCGACCAGGAAAAGCGGGCGCGGGTTGAGGGCGAACAGCAACAGAGACGCCGCGACGACAATGTCTTCAACCGGGTTGAAGATGGCAGGAGTGAACGCCAATCAAGCAAGCGCGGCCGAGTCAGCCGGCAAGGCCGGGGCGACGGCTCCCGCGGCACAGGCCGTTCGGGTGGTGATGATAGGGACAGCCGCAACAGACAGTAATCCGGAGGACCCCGCCATGCTTCTATTCATAGTAGAGGGGACACAGATGATGGTACGAAAAGAATATAAATACAGGATGTTGCAGTTGTTTCCCCGCGAACTTGCAATATTTATCGCGATGGTCATACTGACTGCCTGCTCCGCTAAGTCCGGGGGGCCAGCGGAGCAGAAGAGTTTCGTCTCTCCACAGCAAGCGGCGGCTGCCCTGGTCGCTGCG
>JAFDFH010000381.1 GCA_019309945.1 Deltaproteobacteria bacterium | reverse complement strand
ATGCCCCGTCCCCTGTATCGGTCCGGGTGGTACTGGTTGCCCGGAAAAATGAACCGCCGCTGTGCGAATAGGCTGCCAAATATCCTTTAATGTAAATTTGATCGCCTCTTTTCGCGCGCATGATCTCCTTTGCCAATTGCTTATTGTCCGATAAAAGATGATTGTTTGACAAACATATATGGTGGTATTGTACCTGGGCCCGTTCGGTTGGAAGGTCAACGTAGCACGTCCAGGGGCCACTTTTAAAACGCATCTCTTTATAGGCGTCCGTCCTGACATTAAATCCGTAAAGGACGCAAATGTCCTTGATATTGATAAAATCCTTCCATAAAAATTTATGGGTGATATCCCACCACCCGGTGCTGTCATAATAACTGGTTACCAGGCCGTAAAGTTCATAACCGTAAAAGGGGGTAATCGTATAGACTTTATTTCCCACTTCGGTCTTAAATGCGAGTGCTGATGTTTGAGTTTGTCGGGGCATCTGGTAAAGCTCGTTTAGAATATCTTCTTTATCGGGAAGCCTGTCTTTCTGAAAAAGGGCTATTAAAACCAAAACGATACTTATAAGTAGAACAATGGTCACCACGTTTTTTCTTTGGATTTGGGTGGAAGTCAGGATCGAAGGGTCCGATACGGTATAAATTTGTGGTTCCGCGCTTGGTTTTTCCAGATATTTGTTAATTATAAGTCCACATCGCATACATTCATCAGATTGTTCCTGTTCAAAGCCGCACTTCGGGCAAATCATCAGGCCCTGGCGTTTTGAAGTCTCCTGAATTTCGGTCACATTTGGGGATTCCGACAAACTCTTTATCGCAGATGGTTCAATTTTCAGGATGGCCCCGGCCTTCTGAAAAGTTTTTTTGTATCTCACAGCCGTTTGATGATCCACTGCCTTCTTAATCACTATGGGCTGGCCGGTGAAAAGTTGATCTAGTTTTTCCACATCTCCTTTAAAAAAAGAAGCCAGATTTTTTTTAACATCCTGTTCATGGAGCCCGTCGACGATTTCGCCATTAAAAATCAGCCGATAAATTTTATTCTCCATAATTTTCCAACCTGTTTTGGGGTTTTAAGGGGCCCATTAGGGTCATATAATTATTCCCACCCTTAAATCTCTTGCGAAGCTGATGTTTTAAGCGGTGTGCCTTCTGTTTCGCTGTCATTTTTTCCCTCCTTTTACTCGGCCGGTCCATAAAGCGTCAACCAGAAAATAGATTTCATTCTAATTTTTAAGACAGGATTTCGGAAGGCCCTCAAATTTGTAAGGAAAAGATTTTGTTGCAGGTGATCGGCAGCGTTGGTATGATGTGCGCAAAGCGTGAGGATATTTGTCAGCGCAAGTTTTAAAATATTTGTATGGGGCCAGCGGATACATTAAAATCTGAAGAAGAGACAAAGGGTGCGAAATGACGGAGGCAGCTATCGATACAATAAACGGCGTAATAAGGTATCCCGCCCCCTGGAACCTCACAGGCAAAGGATACATTATCCTTTATAGATTTCCAAAAGATTTCACAATGGCGCAAGGACTCATCCCCACTTTTCTTAGCACCTCATTTACAGGCGGCCTAGGAGCAGTCATGTTAGTCGATTACACTGAATCAAACGTGGGTCCTTACGGCGAACTTCTTTTTATACCCGGTAAGTTCCATTTCAGGGGCAAGAAACTACACTGCATAACCAAAATCTATGTTTCAACCCGGGAAAGTGTTGAAAACGGTTGGGAAAACTGGGCTATCCCTAAAGAGCTGGCTGACTTCCGTTTTACGAGACCGACCAATAAGAAAAGAAGGGAAAAGGTTGTTGTAACAAAAGACAATGAACCCATCATCGATGTTGTCATCCAACACGGCCGACTTCCCTTTCCTATCCATACAAAACTGATCCCTTTCCCATTGCTGCAGGAGAAAGACGGCAAACTTTACTATACCTGTTTTACCGGCAAAGGAACAGCTCGGTTTTCGAGAATTGAGGATATAAGCGTAAATCCTGGGCTATTTCCTGATATCGCTCCATATCGTCCCTTAATGGCCGTGCGGATAGACAATTTCGCGATTACATTCCCGCCATCGCATGTTACGGATATGTGACAACGAATCATGAAGCCGCCTGATAGAAAACGTTCGCCCCTGAGGAAGTAACACGGTAATTCAGGATGGATAGGGGTAGCTTTAAACAAGCGTATCGTTCGAAACCAAATAGGTTCATTTTGCATTAATATCAGGTTGGTATGTATTTTCACTAATAGAAAACCAGTAACCATGCATTTAAACCAATGCCTATATGATTTGTTTGCGGCCAAGGCCGCAACCATAAACATTGAAATTCTCTCGATCGGACTGGGTTACACGGCGGTTACGACCTCCGATGGAGGTATCGGGCTGGCCTGTACTTACTTTGAAAGTCATAAACCCTGTTCGCTAAATGAACCTTACCGCGATTATGAAGGCAAACCGGCTCTGGAACTGCTCGACCATCTAAATAGCCGGGATATGGTACGGCGAAGTATGGCTCTGGCCGTCGTTAATGCCCTGAATTACGAAAATGCGATTAGACTTCCCGAAGATCGGGATAACCGCATCTTGTTGGATCGACTCGATATTCATCGGGGCACTCGGGTTGCCATGGTGGGATTGTTCCAGCCCATATTAAAGCTTTTCGAACAACGTGGGGCAGAGCTTGAAATAATCGATGCATCTCGAGCCATGGGGCAACAACAGGATTTTTACGAGAAGCTTGGCAACTGGGCCGAAGCGCTCATACTGACTTCGACGTCCATCCTCAACAATACGACTGAAGAGGTATTGAAGCAGACGAATCATAACGTCAAAACAGCAATGCTGGGACCGAGCACTCCGATGGTGGCTGAGGCGTTCGAAAATCTGCCTGTACACCTGCTGGCGGGCATGGTGCCGCTTGAGAAGGAACAAATTTTAAAAGCCATCAGACACGGAAGCGGCACGCCGGTGCTTAAAAAATTTTCGCGCAAATCTTATTTGGCGCTTGTCTGAATTTGCTTATAGCGCTTTTAGCGTTAAGGTATTATATCTTTTTCTAAGATTTGTTCACTGTTGCGTTTAAATTTCAGGTAACCGTTCACAGGTTCAGGGTTCAACGTTCAGGGTTAGGGACAAGGACAAAATTGAAGACCCGAAGTCCTCGTAAAAAATGCTGGTTTTGCCGCATAATTGCTAATGCGCC
>JAFDFH010000380.1 GCA_019309945.1 Deltaproteobacteria bacterium | reverse complement strand
TCTTGCCAAACTGGAAATTGAAAAGTAGAGCAAAGCGAACCAGCTTGTCCGATGACTGACAAAATTTGTCATCAGACTGACAAAAATTGTCATAACATAACCATTCAGTCCGTGAAAAAACTGAATGGTTTTTTATTTTATATTTGTTTATTGTATAAATTCACGATGTTATATATTTATTAAAATTAAAAACAAAAAATGGCATGTACTTTGCTTTTTAGATGCCACACAATGATATAAAACATTCAACCAACGGCTTACGAAAGGGGGTGTAAAAACATTAGAGATTAAAGTTGTTATAGATCGTACGGTTACAACGCATTTATAAACGAAAGCAATCTTACAAATTTAAATTATCAAAACAGGAGGGTATGCCATGATACTTCAAAAATTAAGAAAACAAAATGAAAAAGGTTTTACACTTATCGAGCTGATGATCGTTATTGCGATTATCGGCATCCTGGCGGCAATCGCGATTCCGAATTTTATCAAATACAGGCAGCGAGGGTATGATTCCGCGGCCAATGCCGATGCCAAAAATTCATACACCGCCGCCCAGGCTTACTTTACCGATTTTCCGAGCAAGACATTAGCAAACACAACCGAGCTTTATAACTACGGTTACGTGAGAACGACCAATGTGAATGTTACGGTTGCAGGTGTACAATCTAATTTGGCAATAACATCGAGCCATGACAGCGGTTCAAAAACCTATGCAGTTGATAACGCGGGTGCAATAAGCTTTTAATTACAGCTTTAGATTGAGTTGCTGAAAAGGCGGAAAAAAGATGGTCAGTTTTTTTCCGCCTTTTTTTTCATCCGGAAAAGCAGTGCAATCATTTCCGGGCTAATAGACTCCTCTTGTTGAAAAACCTTCCCTGTTCACGTTTCGCGTGGAAGCGTTAAAACCTTTTTGTCATGGTCATACGAAATAATCATAAGAAAATTTTCGGCATGCGCCAGGAGTTTCTGATCTGTTTGTTTCTGGTACTCATCACCCTTGCGGCCTACTGGCAGATAAAAAATCATGAATTTACCCTGTTTGACGATGACGGCTATGTGAGCGAAAATCCACATGTCCGGACCGGATTGAATTTGGAAAACATCCGCTGGGCGTTTGGACTCAATGATTTTGTATACTGGCATCCGCTAACGTGGCTCTCGCATATGCTCGATTCGCATTTCTATGGATTGGATTCCGGCAAACATCATCAAATCAGTTTGGTTTTTCACATCGTAAACAGCTTGTTGCTGTTTTTAATTTTTAATCGGATGACCGGGGCGCTATGGCGGAGTGCCTTTGTGGCAGCCCTGTTCGCATTACACCCCCTCAGCGTGGAATCCGTAGCATGGGTGGCGGAACGCAAGAATGTTTTAAGCACCTTTTTCGGGTTGCTTACCCTGGGGGCCTATGCTGCTTACGTGGAGCGACCGGGTTTTTATAAATATCTGCTAATTCTTCTGTTTTTTTCACTCGGCCTGATGGCCAAACCGATGCTGGTAACACTCCCTTTTGTGCTGCTTTTGCTGGACTACTGGCCACTGGGTCGTTTTCAGTTGAGGGCAGCGGAGACTGATTATAACGGGAAAAATGAAAAACAGCTAAAATCCTGTTTTGGGCGATCGCACTTTTTGCATTTGGTTCAAGAAAAAATCCCCTTGCTGACACTTTCGGCAATTTCGATTTATTTATCCGCTTTGGCCGTTCAGCGCCTTGGAATTGTGTTGTCCACGGAAACAACACCCATTAAATACCGGGTTGCAAATGCTCTGGTTTCCTATGTGAAGTATATCGGTAAGATGTTCTGGCCCCAGGACCTGACGGTGTTTTATCCATACCCTGTCAAGGTGCCAATCTGGCAGGCTTTAGGGGCCGTGTTGATTTTAATATTCGTATCCTATTTTCTGGTTTGGGTTTTGCGACGGATCCCGGCGCTTGGGGTTGGATGGCTGTGGTATCTCGGAACCCTTGTTCCGGCAATTGGATTATTCCAGGCGGGCCTTTGGCCGGCAATGGCTGACCGCTGGTCATATGTACCGCTCATCGGTTTATTTGTCATTATTGCCTGGGGTGTCCCTGAGCTTATGACCAAATGGCGCTATAAAGTTCCGGGGCTGGTCGTTATGGCGACCATCCTGCTTGCAATTCTGATGACAATAACATGGCTGCAGGTACGATATTGGAAAAACAGCGTTACCTTGTTTGAACATGCCGTTGCTGTGAACGTTAGAAATCAACTGGCACACTATAATCTTGGGGTCGCCCTGAAAAAACAGGGAAGGATAACCGAGGCCATTGACCATTTTTCTGAGGCCCTGCAAATCAATCCGCTCTATTTAGAAGCCCGCAGGAGCTTGGCGCTTGCTCTGGCCACCCAGGGAAGGATTGCTGAAGCGATCCAACAATATTTTGAGTTTCTAAAGGAAAACCCTGGACATAAAGAGGCTCACAACAACCTGGGCGTGGTTTTGTTGCAGCAGGGCAGGACAGCCGAGGCCATCCATCATTTTTCAGAAGCCCTTCGTTTAGATACCGGATATGCGGATGCACATTACAACCTTGGGATTGCCATGGTTCGAGCGAGAAGGATTGAAGCGGCGGTTGCTCATTTTCAGGCAGCATTGCAACAAAAACCGTACGACCCTCGAATACAGGACAACCTTGATCAGTTATTGGCACCCCAGGGAGTGGTGGATGGCGTTATAGCGGAAATAAAGGAAAAACTGGAATTACATCCCCGGGATTTTTTGTTGCATTATCGCTTGGGGCGTCTTTATAAAATAAAAGGAGACTTGAACAAGGCGATGGACCACTATCAGCAGGTCCTGTTCGTCCAGCCTGATTTTGCCCCGGCTTTAAATGACTTGGCGTTAGTCCATGCCATGCGGGGGGAATATGAGCAGGCCCTATCCTTGCTAAAAAAGAAGATTGGAATTTGGCCCGATCATTTTGAATCATATTATGATATCGCGTGTATATACGCACGGCAGAATAAAGGAGACGAATCGATGGCGTGGCTTAAGCAGGCCATTGACAGGGGCTTTAAGGACTGGCAACGAATAAAAAATGATGATAATTTGGAAAATCTTAGAAGGTCTGCGGATTATAAAACGCTTGCAAGGGGCCAATAGCTCTATTCGGGTTTGTCATGAAGGGTAAAAATACACATACGAAGACTATTTTTAATATACGTTTGGATATACTGGTC
>JAFDFH010000379.1 GCA_019309945.1 Deltaproteobacteria bacterium | reverse complement strand
CACTTAGCACAAACAGGGTACAATCAACAATTTATGCTGTTCGGGTCACTGTAAGCCGCCCTAAACGGCTTCAAACAGTTGCCCGCTTTGAAAAAAATTACCGGATGACTCCGCCGGTAGGTTTAACCATAAGTTTTTGAGAACTTACCAACTCCCTTCCTAACATAGGGCAAAGACTATGAAGGTTTTAAAAATTGATAAACAGGGCTGGTCCCAGGGGATTGAGAATCTTTTTGATTCCTATCGAATATTTGGTCCGGTCAAGGACAAGGACGTTCACGACTTTAAACACATTGTAAAAGGGGAACGGCCCGATTTCGAGTTTCAAAACACTCGGCTTTCCCCTAAATCAATCATTTATCCCCAGTCCGAAGTGATGCTGGAATATTCTCTCGATGAAAATGTTCCGGATCATCACATTATGAAAGAAACCGCTAAAAATTATTCTCCTCGTTTGGTGGTCGGTATTCGGCCGTGTGACGCCAAATCTTTTCTACTGGTAAAAAAGAATTTTGACACGTCTGAATATAAGGATCCATATTGGCTGAGGCCCTATGAAGCGACTACATTTATCGGTCTTGCATGTCATATGCCCTGCAGTACATGTTTCTGCACCACGGCCGGGTGTGGACCCTTTCATGAAGAAGGACTTGACTTACTCCTTGTGGATGCCGGTGATGATTATCTGGTAAAAATAATCACATCCAAGGGTGAAAACCTTTTAAAAGCAGCGGGCTGGATTTCAAACAGCCATGATCAAGACGCCATCATCAAGATGATTGAAACCCTCAAAATCGAAGCGGAGAATCGTGTCATTACATCGGTTGAGACAAATAAATTAAAGGATAAAGTCACCGCCGAGCTTTTTGAGGCATCCTTTTGGGAAGAGGTGGCCTTTGCTTGCATCAACTGTGGGACCTGTACGTTTAGCTGCCCCACCTGCTGGTGTTTCGACATTCAGGACGAGATC
This sequence comes from Deltaproteobacteria bacterium, assembly GCA_019309945.1. Lineage (GTDB taxonomy): Bacteria > Desulfobacterota > Desulfobacteria > Desulfobacterales > JAFDFH01 > JAFDFH01. The sequence continues at coordinate 2,249 of JAFDFH010000379.1, read as the reverse complement.
CGCGGGAAATCAGGGATACGCATGCGCAATTGGGACTCCTGCATGTTTCCTTTGTTCACCCTCCATGGATCCGGACACAATCCAAGGAGTGACAAACTTCAGCGGGTGCGACAGCGCTTCATGCATAAACTAAAATATTACGTGGACAGATTCGACAATGGAATCCAATGTGTCGGATGTGGTCGATGCATCCGTCTCTGTCCGGTAAATATAGATATCCGCCGCGTGTGCGATATGATGAACCGTTATGGCGATTGACCGTATTGATATCGCCTTCCAACTTTCAACCTCTGATATCCCTGGGAGCAACCTGTGATTAATCCATATTTGCCTCTTCCGGTTCGCGTTGATGAAATTATTACCGAAACCGAGGATAAAAATCTAAAAACCTTCAAACTGGTCTTCCTGAACCCGGCGGATGAAGAACGCTTTTCCTATCAGGCCGGTCAGTTTGCCGAACTTTCCATCGCAGGCAAAGGTGAAATCCCCATCGGGATTGCCTCTTCTCCCACTGAAAAAGGCCATTTGATGTTCACGATCAACAAGGTTGGATTGGTCACAACCCGCATGCATAATATGAATCCCGGTGACATTATGGGTGTTCGGGGTCCCCTTGGCAACTGGTATCCCTGGGAAATCATGGAAGGAAAAAATGTAGTGATCATCGGTGGCGGATTTGCTTTTACCACCTTACGGTCTTCGATCATATATATGCTGGATCCGGCGAATCGTCCGAAGTTTAAGGATATTCATGTTATATACGGCGCAAGAACCCCTGGAATGCTTTTGTATAAGAACGAACTGGCTGCCTGGGAAAAGCGTGATGATATCCATATGCACATTACCGTTGACGCCACGGATGATCCGAACTGGGACTATAATGTCGGTTTTGTGCCGACCATCACGGAGCAAAAAGCACCGTCCGGCAGCCCAGACACCTATGCGATCATTTGCGGACCGCCGATTATGATCAAATTTACCCAACCCGTCCTGGACAATCTCGGCTATGATCACGATCACATTATAATGTCTCTTGAGATGCGAATGAAATGCGGTATCGGGATATGCGGCAGGTGCAATATCGGTGAACAATACGTGTGCAAAGACGGGCCGGTTTTCACACTTGCCCAGCTTGGTAAAATGCCAAAAGAATATTAATATCAATATGTTAAAATGAATTTGATCCCGAATCAGAATGAAAATTTAAGAGGATATTTTATTAGCTTTTTCATATTGACATTAAGAAATCTATAGTATATGAGAAGCTTTTTAGTATTTAATAACGAATAGGGGAAAAAAGGCTGTAGCCAATATAAAAAATATCATAATAAAGAAGGAGGGATTTTAAATGCCGCAAGTTGATTTTATGGGGAAAACATTTACCATCGATGAAGATGGTTTCATTGATTCCTTTGATAACTGGTGCGATGAATGGGTCTTATGGGTAAAGGGCCAGGAGGCAATTGAGGAACTGACGGATGAGCACAGGAAAGTAATTGATGTCCTTCAGGATTATTACAAGAAAAACGGAATTGCTCCGATGGTTCGTATTCTTTCAAAGGTTACTAAATTTAAGCTTAAGCATATTTATGAGCTGTTTCCATCCGGTCCTGGTAAGGGAGCTTGTAAGATGGCGGGTCTTCCAAAACCGACTGGATGCGTCTAATCACAAAGACTTCGATCGTTTTCATCTTCAATTAAAAAGGCCTTGCATCAAAAGATGCAGGGCCTTTTTTTGGAGGTAGCCAAATGATTCACAAGGTTAAAACCCGATCTCAGACAGAATTAATCGACATTACGTCGGAAATACAGGAACTGGTCCGAATTTCGGGGATCGACAATGGAATTTGTATGCTTTATGTGCCGCACACAACTGCGGCCGTTACCATTAATGAAAGTGCCGACCCGAGCGTGAAGGCCGATATTCTAATGGTCTTAAACACTGTTATCCCCTGGAAAGCCGGATATCGCCATCTTGAAGGAAATTCACCTGCCCATATAAAGTCATCCATTATCGGTCCTTCGGAGCTGTTGGCCATCGAAAACGGCCGGCTTGTACTCGGAACGTGGCAGGGGATTTTCTTCTGTGAATTTGACGGTCCCCGAACCCGAAAGATTCATGTAAAATTTATCCAGTAACTTCTCAATATGTTCCGGTAGGCTCGCTGCGCCATCCGCTAATTTTTTTCAATACGGCCAAAACTTGCCGTTAGTGTCCGTCCAGAAACGAGGATTTTTGTTCGAGATCA
>JAFDFH010000378.1 GCA_019309945.1 Deltaproteobacteria bacterium | reverse complement strand
CACGTAAGCAAGAAGAACGAACATCCTCAGGCGATCGTCATCTCCTGTGATCGAAATCAGGGCCTTCCCGATGATGTCAATATCGTCGTTATCCCACTGCGACGTCTCTATAATCCGCCACCAACCATAGTACTCGAAAGGGATATCTCTGTCTGTCATCGGACGATCTTACTCCTTATAACGAACGCGGCCATAGTCGAGCCGAACGCAGAAGTGAGCAGCGGCCTAAATAAACTCCAAGCTTGCACGGCCGTTACGTAAAACCGCGGTCTTCACGCCGTCTGCTCAACTTGCTTGTTCCAACAACCGGATAAGATCGTGGTTCGCTTCGCTCTCACGATCTATCCTTATTCGTTATCTAAGTCTGCAATAGTCATTTCGATTTTAAATCTTCTTGGTAATTGATATTTTATGACTAAGAACCTCCCATCAACATCAGGTGGTTCGTTAAGTATTTTATCACCTACCTGGATGTTTTCCTTCATTACACTGCTACAAATAGACATCTTATGAGTATCGACAAATAATTTTCCTTCGACCCTACTATATAGATAGTCAGCTCGTATCTCAATAGATTGGGCTCCCATTTTCTCAACTGTGTTCAGGAAATTCTTGAGCTCCTTTTTAAAGCTGTCTTTGATTGATCCCATTGGTTCTATTTGAATTATTCCATGATGGATAACGCTGCGGTTCACCTGGCGCAGTGGCTTCCTGTAAACTTATAAAACACCTATAACTTTCAAAAACCGAAAAACTTCCAAAACGGCTCAGCCCCGGCGATCAGGTGAAAGCGCCTTGTTAGCCACCTGGCGAATCAGTACGAACGTAGCGATATGCCCCATTTGCCAGAGACTCGCGTAACGATCCAAAGGTTCTCGTGCATGGTGAGGATGACCCCACTTTTGTTTCGCCTGGAATACGTGACCACGAAGTGCACCTTATCCCGACTTACGAGCACCGGCTCTTTCGCCTCGTACTGTGTGTGATGCCAACCGGAGACTCGCAATTTCGCAAAGAAATCGATGGGGTGTTGTCCTGCCTCTAGCCAAGCCAGGCGCTCCGACCCAGAAAGCATGACATGCGGAAAGTGGAGTTCACCATCCATTCCGTCTGTGTCGCACGCGTTGAAGAAGGCAGTGAACCGATCGAGACACTTAGAGGCAGCATGGATGAGCTCGGCGTCGAGTTCCTCTGAGTGTTGTGGCTCTATAAACTTCGCGAAGTCGCTCATTTTACTTATATCTGGCTAACGTGGAAGTGAGCTGCGGCCCCGATGAGTGGCGAGCCTGCACGGCCTTTATCGAAAAACCCGCGGTCTTCACGCCGTCTGCTCCAGTGGCATTGTTAGCCCCTATATTTCATATTGACGAAACGAATCAGGGATATACCCCAATACCTTCTCCATAAAACGCATAAGCTTTTTTAAGCGCTTATTCCACTCACACCTAAAAGTGTGCCCTAAATCCTGTTCAGATAAATGATGGATAATAGCACTATATGTTTTTCGTCCAATTTGCTTTTGCTTATAGGCAGGACAAGCTTCATACAGGTCGTGAGGGATTTTTTCGTAATCCGAAATCAAAAAATCTATTATATCTCGAAGACTGATTTCATTGCTGTTTGAACAACCAAAATACTCAGTCAAGCGCTGTTCCGCGCTTACGGGAAATCGTAAATCCTGAATCAGGGTCTCAGTAGGCCAATTCCTGTCGATATCGTCGAACATCCTTAACTTGCTGAGCAGCCTTTTTGATTGTTCTTGCTTTTCTTCTTCCTTTCTAGATCGACTGACAATTTGTTGAATTCTGCTTCGCGATAAACCAAATTCGGAAGCGATTGCTTTGTATGATGCTCCGGAATCCAACTTCAGAACAATTTCAGTATTTCTCTTTTCTACTTTAACTCTCACCGCGTAAACTCGCTTTCTTCATGGCTAACGGGAGAGCTGACCAGCGCCGCCGAAATATTTCGCGAACAATCAGGCTTTTACGAAAAACCGCGATTTTCTCGGCGTCTGGTCAAGCGTCATGTTATGCCATCTTATAGGTTTTATAAAGTCATTATTCTGCCCACTCAACATGGACATTGCCCTTGCGCATTCCACAGACCTTTATTTTTCGCTTGTCATCAAAAAATTGTCTATTTTTCTGATCAATAAGACGATTTATGATTTTAAGAGCCGTTTTTTCTTGAAATTCATCCCAGAAAAGAGGGTTTGATTTCTCAAATTGCTCCAATATCTTTTCATAATTGCTGAAAGCACTGCTATCGCCAAGGCTTCTATTCCATGCAACATGAACAAATAGCAATGCGGCATGAGCGGCCTCGGAAGAAGGAGGCTCTTGAGGATCCTTCAAGATGGTTAATGCCAATTGAAGGACTCTCTCTGATAATTTATTCTTCATACTTGTATCTTAAAGGGCATAACGTCTGCGGTTCACCGGCGGCGGCTGAGAGCCGATATGCATCAAAAGCCACTGATGTTTGTTTATGGCTACCATGTTTCAAGGTGCCGCCGCTTCTATCCGTCCGAGTGCAACCGCCTTGTTATGCCTGGTCCTTCTTATAATACCGGATGAGCTTCGATACTATCTGGTTGACTGCGCAGTTTTCCCTTTCTGCCAATTCATTGAGTTTCTTGAAGTTCGCTGGAGATATCTTCTTGTCGATGATCTTTACCGACCCGTCGTTCCAGTGAAGCACCTTTCGACCATCTATCATAAACTTTTCAGGATACTCCCTTGCAGCTTTCTTCTTTGTCTGATTCCAGGCTTCATTGATGCCACGTGTAGCAGACATTTGCCCCAATAGGCCCATGTGGGCGACTATGGTTTCCTTGAGGTTTGTGGTTCCCATCGGAAGTTGTATGAGAATTTCCAGCATGGCTTGGGATAGTTTGGCTTTGGACAATCCAACATTCATCCCTGCTCTTCTCATTTCTCCGAACATTTTCTTGCCGAACATTGCTACCTCCTTAGCGATGATTGGGACAGGTATACATTTGTTTCCTTGAGCATAACTTAAAGTTCACTTGCCGGGAAAGCGAACGAGATTGTTCAATTTTCCCAAAAACGCTGCCGCTTTCCCGGTCAATGTGCAACGACTTGTTCGCCTATTTTTTTTATGCCGGGTATTGTCAGAGGTTCAACCTCTTCCAGGTTGACGGTCTGTCTCGCCTGCCAAAGATTATAGTTGTCCTGCATAGCCAACCAACTCTCTG
>JAFDFH010000377.1 GCA_019309945.1 Deltaproteobacteria bacterium | reverse complement strand
TATTTGATTTCGTTAGTGTATATTTATTTTTGTGTAAATTCATGAGAAAAACCTCTTTTAAAAAATGAAAAATAACACTATAAACAAGATAGATAGCGGTTTTATGGCAATTTGTCTGCATTGAACATCAAAATATAAAACATGCCCTGAAAGAGTTTTGTCTTCAGTTTTGAAGGCGGTTTGGTATTATTGCTTATTGCCTCAGCAAATATTCTCTTTTCTTCGTCTGTAAGGTCGGTCTTTACCATGAAATACTCCCGAGTTCTTATTAGCGAACATAGGCTTTCATCTATTAAAGAACTCTGCTGCAAGCTGGATGGTCAACGGTTTGCATAAGCAGTTGCAATGTAGCGTAGCGGAATTGCAATCCGACTTAATGGAATTGTTATCGTTTCTCCTCTACTTTGTAACAGTCAGATGTCGGCCAAAAGCAATCATTCGTGTGGGGTTTTCTTTGCTTCCGAATCTGAACCTTATCATGCGGCGTTCTCAGCTACTGTCACAATTCCAACATTCTGTAATATATGAATCAACTCTTCATCTATCTCCTTTAAGCAAGCGATGCAGAGCATTTCTCTCGGCCGCGTAAAAGCTACATATCCAAGCCTGCATTTATCTTGCTTGTCTGCCACGCGAAGCGAGCGGTCAGTCTGCAGCCATTTCTTTAGCTCTGCAATGCCTTTTGCAACTACGAGTGCTGCATCTGCTTGGAGCCCTTTGGCTTTGCGAATCGAGGCGTATAGCTCTGTCATCTGTGTTGACTCCCCTCTGGCGAGTTCAGAACTAAGAGTACTCAAACCCTCTTCAACCAGCTTTATTCGCGACCTGGAAACCTTATGGCCGAATTCGTCGAAAACAAACATGGATAGTCGGTCAATACCATATTGACCTGCACGAAAATTCTTGAGTAGTTGTGTGCCAACAGCCCGCCATTGAAGGCGGGACAGCCCAAACTCCTTGCAAGCTTTTCCATGACTGCGATCGAGCGCAACAGACAGAAGTTCAAGCGCATCTCCGAGTAATGTACGGGTCTTTCGCCCAACATTTGAAATTGGTGTTAAGTGGAACTGATCACGTACCGAATCGAAGGTTGCGTTTTCCTCTGAAAGATACAAGCGCGTCCTTGGCTTTTCTTCGATTTCCACATTTTTACTTAAGGCCTGATAACACCGAACGATTTTCTCAAGAGAAGTGGCGGTGATGAAAAGAACTCTAGGTTCATTCCGGTTCGGCTTGACTGCTTGTTGCTGCAGTTCTTCACGGAACTGATTTGCAAACGTGACGATTTCACCATTTGATCGATGGTTCTTGGTGATTGGCTTTGATTCTGCCACCTTCTTAAAGCGGAAAAATGGGATCCGATTAAATTTTGGTGGTGTCTGGCCCCGGTACGCAAAGCTCATCACATACTGCTCTGGATCACCAACAACGTACAAAGCGGTCTTTCCGGCCTTGCGGAAATGCTCAAATACCTCGAACATTCCTATGTCTGCATCTTGGAACTCATCGACAAAGATATAAGCGAGTCGTCCGCAGATTCGGTCTCGTATGCCTGACCTCTTCAGAATCTTTCGGGTTATCGGGATCATCGCGTCATAAGGAACGATCCCTTTATTAATCAGATTCTTGGTGTATATAGCCGCGCCGCGCCCCTTCTCATGCACATCCACCGGCGCGTAGATGCGATCTTCAGGGAGGAGCGACAGTAGTTCCGCGCACGGAGCCAGAACGAAGCGATTCACGAACGAGTGTGTAGTTCCAACAAAAATATTGCGCCTGAGCTGGACTCTTCGGGAAACACGCTCACGAATCGTATTTGCTGCCGCGTTAGTGTATGTGATGGCTGCAAGAAAGCGGTGGGGAGGAAGCACCTGAACCATAGCGATGATTTCATCTACCATCGCGTGCGTTTTTCCTGCGCCCGGACCAGCCTCAGCGAGCTTCGATTTTGGAAGTTTCTTTGCCACCGCTACCCCCTGATGAAGTCGAACGCCTGAAGAATGTAATTCGGAACGTCTAACTTATTCGGCAAGCGATTATCCTTCTCTGCCGCTTTCCGCTCATCCTCAATAGCTGAGATCAGGTTGAAGGCAAACTCCGCCTTGTAGTTTTCAATCTCGGCGAAGAAAGCCTCGACGTCAATATCATTTGCCCCTGTCTCAGTCTTGAGCTTTGGGCCGTTTTTTGGCTTCGTCATGGAGAGAGCACTAAATAAAAGTTCCTTTCCGTCCCCGGACCTGTTGGATGAGACAAGATCCTTTTCGAATGTACTTTCAGTTGTTACCGGAATGTCTATATAAGGAATATCCTTAAAGTCGGCCCGTAATGATGCGGCCCGGTTCTCGGCTTTTGTTCCTGAGTCACTGTCTGTGAGCACCGCACAATTCTTGAAAAACCCGTTTTTCACGATCGTCAAAAAATGGCGGAAAGCAACGCCGTTCACGTTGATGACGGTGCAACCGATGCGTTCGAGTGTCATACTTGTTTCCTGCTCGAATAACATGGGGATTACGATTTGTTCTGCGATGCCTTCAACGAGAATGAGCCGTCGCGCGAAGAACATCCGAGATTTAGTTGCATCAAGATACAGACTCAAAAAACGAACAGAGGCCTTATCTTTATCAGGATCGATACCATCGAGGACATAGTGTGCTACAATGGCACCGTCTGAGTCGCGACGAAACAAAACGGCCGTATTCTCCAGGGAAAGCTTCGCCGCCACATGAGTGGAGTGCGAGGTCAGGATCAACTGCAACGAATCAGAGTGTTTTTTCCTTATTTTCTCAATATTTCGGACGAGGTGGTCCTGAAGATGAGGATGCAGATGGGCTTCCGGTTCCTCGATTCCAATAAGGCGAAAGCAGACGAAGGAGTCATCTCCGGCTGAGATATCCGGAGCTTTGGCCAACTGCGATAAGACAAGTGCCACATAAAGGAGATTGTTCCGACCGAGGCCATTGCGAGCAACGGTAATGGGGGTAGCGCCATAGGTCATACCAATTTTATTCAGGATTTCGGCTGTCTCGGGAGCTGCAAATTGCAATCCGATGGAATGGTTTTCACCAGGAGTGTCTAGCGACACAAGTGCGAGCAAGTCCTTGCCGCGAGTGACGGATCAATATCAATAGCGTGCTTCAGGTCGTCGATGAGTCTTTTGACATCTGTGTACCGAGAATCGCTTCTCTGTCGAAGAACGCGATACAATAGACGTTGTTCGCCGCCAGCGACCAGTTCTCGCCCGGCGTCACGAAGTGCATCGAGAATCTCGGCATGAAGCATTCGTAGCAACCAGGCTTCGCATTCATTCGAAGGACGCCCGCCTCCATAGAGCGTGTGACGGTATTCTCCAATTGGGAAATCGACATACCGGCTGTAATCTAGCTTCTCTGAACCGTCGCCTGACTGAGGATTCCTATCCTCGTCCTGCACCTTCCGGTGAGCGATTGCGTCGCGTTGCTCTTTGATCCATTTGTCACGTTTTAAGTTTCCTCGCACTGAGAACCGATACGTCACACATGCCTCGGTCAAGTCCGTGTTACTGTACCAGTCACCGACGACTGAGTGTTGCTCATCTTTAATGTCGCTCAGCGTTGCATGGATTTCGACCTCTGGAAATACGACGTTATCAACTTCAACGGCTTGATCGGCGACCTGCTTTTTGAAGTCCATGACCGCAATGAAATTGATGTCGTCGATCTGCAGATTCCGCCGCTGGATGACTGAAATCTCCTGGCTGAAGAGGAGCGAGATTGCCGCTAAAAGATTCGTCTTTCCGATGTTGTTTTCGCCCAAGACAAGCGTGAACGGCCGCAGTTCCATGCCCAAGACAAGCGTGAACGGCCGCAGTTCCATCGTAAATGGCGGATCGCCAAAGTTCCGAAAGTTCTTAATTCTGAGATTGCTGATATACATGGCTCTTTTCCTGTCATTTCATTATATTACGTGTAGCTGGCGATCTCTATTACACATATTATTCCAGGAACAGTATGCCTATTTCCAGAATAAAAAAGAATAATACCTATACTGTCCTCAGACTCCCTCTCTAACATCATTTATAATCCGTGTTTCATTTCGTAGGGTTTGCCTCCAGCCGTTTTCGTGCCAATTCAACCGCTTTGTGAAGCTTTTGCTCCAGCAGTTCGCGTTTTGGTAGTTCGGTCATGTATTCGGCCACCTTGATTCCGCTTTTATCCAATTGCAACAGCTCTATCTGCTCGCTTGTTTTTCCGGCGCAGAGGATTAATCCC
>JAFDFH010000557.1 GCA_019309945.1 Deltaproteobacteria bacterium | reverse complement strand
AGTTAATCTGGTCTTTGTACACGATCTGAAAAAACTTCGAATATTGTTAAAATGGCCGATTCTGTCGGGCTACGACGCCGACCGAATCGGCCATTAAATTACTAATGCGGCAATTAATATTTAGACAGCGTGTTGTGCTATAGGAAATGCATATCCACCGCAAAGACGCGGAGGACGCAAAGATAATTTTGAATTTATGTTTTCCGCTGATACGCCGCGCAAGCGGGATGACCGTCCATTCTTGAGTAAATATTAGGTCGGCTTCTGGAAAACTTAAAAACTTACCGCGTTTGGCGGATAATTACGAAAGAGACCATGCGTGTTTGACCCGATGTATCATGTTTTAACTCGCTCTGATGAACGAATACGTAAACCTGTTGCCCGAAGGGCATGCTGGTTTTGCTTTCTGGCCTCTCAACGGAAAGCAAAAAAAAACAAACATCTCAGCGTTCTTTGCGGCTCGAGTGAGCGTAAGCGAACGGGCGGTGAATTGTTGTCAATCGATAAAGAACATATTAGTTAGCCAGGGAGTTTACCAATAAACCGATAGATTTCTTGACACCCGATGCCCGAAAAAGATAGAATCTTCTCGACTCTCAGGATAGCATCAGCGAAATTTGAATTGAAATAAACAGGTAATCTAAAACAGGTTAAGGAGGATTTATGGCCGACGAAGAAAAAAAGGAAACCGGAGCCGCAGCAGGAAGTCCAACTCAAACCGTGGGACAGACCAAGATCGTGTGGAACGACTCGAACATGCGCAGCGCGTATGCCAACGTGGCCAACGTGGCCGGCGGGCGCGAGGAGATTGTTTTGCTGTTTGGTATGAACCAGGCCTGGCATGCCGGCCAGAAAGAGGTGAATGTTCAGCTCTCCGACCGGATTGTCCTGAGGTGAATGTTCAGCTCTCCGACCGGATTGTCCTGAGTCCGTATGCCGCCAAGCGGCTTTCGATTCTGTTGAACGCCGTGCTGGGCGATTACGAGAAAAAATTCGGCAAACTGGAGGTAGGCGCCCAGCGACCGGAGGGGGCGACCGTACAATAAATAGTCGATCCTATAAGAATTAAAATACCACGTGAATTTAAAAACGGTTGATCAACTTGGCTTTGGTTAACCGTTTTTAATGCCCTCTTAGATCAGTTTCGGTAAAAGGAGAGTTTTTAAAGCCCGGATTGGTTGAACGATGAAATAGAGCGTCATCCAATAATCATCCAGGCGAGGGATAACCCGCCAGGCCCTTACACGTGAGCCGGATCAGAAGATAACCGTACTTCTGATCCGGCTTTTTTTATGCAATATTTAAATAATTTTCTTGACAAAGTATTTTTTTCTGCGTAATTTAAAAAAAAATTAATACCACAATGTGTTACTTCAAATATAATCCACTAATTTTACTGTGATATCATCTATCCCTTTTAATCGAGAAAGGAGCCTGGTTCCTGTTTTTAGTTGATCAATTCAATTGATTCTAAAATAACAATTAGAGTGCATCAAGGTTAGGTGGCTTGCTCTTTCATTCGGATTATTACTATTCCATTCAATATAATCTCTCCGAAAACTCAATCCGGATGTAATAATGGCTCTTTTTTTTACAACAACGCTATAAGTGAGCGGATTTCCAGTGTTTTTCGGCTGCAAATTTTGAATCATTGAAACACTATATGTCAATATCTTTTTCCAGTATCCAGTATCGCTATCATTTACACTGAAACAACTCCATCCGAATCATATCAGCTTTTGAGAAAGAAGGAGGTCAGCCATGGGTTTTGCAAGAAGTTTCCGCCGCCAAATGAATCGCCGAAAGGAGGCGACTGCTAAAAAGCGCCGCAAAGTGATGCTCGAACCCCTCGAGCCGCGCATCCTCCTCGATGCCGAAATGACCTTCTCCATGGCAGGCGCTGCCCACGATCTCACCCTGCGTCTGGATGATGTCGATGGTATCGAAACCCTTCATTTGATCGACAATCAAGATCAATCTCCCGACATCCAGGTCATCATGAGCCAGTCTCTATTGGGGACAACCGGGGTTACAATTACCGGATCTGATCGGGACGATGCTCTTACCATTGATTT
>JAFDFH010000376.1 GCA_019309945.1 Deltaproteobacteria bacterium | reverse complement strand
CCGCGGTGACGGTGTCAAAGGTGAAAAACTGATGCTCAAAGTTTGTGCCAATTGCCACGGACCTTCCCATGTTAAATCACAGCGCGATATGCTGGACAATTCCGTAGGCCTGTACAACAAGTACTGGGACGGAGCGGTAAAAATGAAGGCAGAGCTTAAAGAAAAAGGCCTGCTGGGCAAGGATCCCTGGCAGGACGGCTTCCAGGAGCTGATGTACTACCTATGGCATCATACAGGAAGACGGGCTCGACAGGGTGCCGCCATGAATGCACCGGATTATGCCCACTGGCACGGTTTCTTCCAGGTGTTCCAGGTATACCAGGATATGGAAGCCATCTATAATCAGCGGATAAAAAACAACAAAATTGAAGAAGTCAGCACGGTTGTAAGCTCAGCACCGTATTAATCCTTTTGGCATGTATTCTCTTGTTTTTTAAGGAATACACGCAACCGACGCTTCTCCTTACAATAAATCCCCGTTGCTTCACCGCAAGCAGCGGGGATTTTTTCTTGGCAATTTTTTTCAAGCATCGATACCGCTTTGTTGGAAAAACCCGCTCTTTCACTTTTTCTAACCCATCAATTTTGAAAGATAATCTTTAAATCAATCGTAAAATATAGGAGGTGGGTATTATGAGAAAAATATTAATTTTAGGATCCGGTGCCGGCGGCACCATCGTGGCCAACATGCTCAGAAAGGAGTTGGTGGAGTCCGAATGGGAGATAACCGTCATTGATCGCAAAGAGGAGCACTATTACCAGGCCGGGTATCTTTTTGTACCGTTTGGTGTTTATTCGGAAAACGATGTGGTAAAGCCCAAAAAGGAGTTCATTCCTAAGGGCGTCGATTTTGTTCTGGACAACGTGGTCAAAATTAATACCGACGAACGGCGAGTGGAGACCGAAACGGGTGGTCAATATGATTACGACTGGCTGGTGATCGCCACAGGATGCGATATTGCCCCTGAGGAAATTGACGGCATGATGGACGGGTGGCGAAAAGACATTTTCGATTTTTACACTCTGGGCGGGGCGTTGGAACTGTATAAGAAGTTGAAATATTTCGATTCCGGCAAGGTCGTTCTAAACATCGCCGAAATTCCGTTCAAATGTCCCATTGCACCGCTGGAGTTTGTATTTATGGCCGACTGGTTTTTTACGGTCAATGGGGTGCGGGATAAGGTGGACATCGAATTTGTAACCCCTTTGGACAATGTGTTTACCAAACCCGTGGCCGCCGGAATTCTGGCGGAGTTTGCCGCCAAGAAGAACATCAAGGTGACACCGTTTTTTGATCTGGCCCAGGTCAACGCCAATGAGAAGACCATAGAATCCGGCAAAGGTGAAAAGGTTGGATACGATCTTCTGGTGGCCATACCCCCCAATGTGGGAGATAAAGCGCTGATCGAATCGGATGTTTCAGATGAAGTGGGGTTTGTGCCCACGGACAACCATACCCTAAAGGCCGAAAAGCTCGATCGGGTGTTTGTGGTTGGAGACACCACCAATGTGCCCACATCAAAAGCCGGTTCCGTAGCCCACTACCAGGCCTATACACTGGTTGAGAACCTGGTTCGTGAGATCGACGGTAAAGAAGCCAAGCCCACTTTTGACGGACATGCCACTTGTTTTCTGGCATCTGGATTTGAAAAAGCCATTCTTCTTGATTTTAATTACGATGTGGAGCCGTTGCCCGGCAAATTTCCATTTCCCGGAATGGGGCCCTTTTCCCTGCTACAGGAGAGCTTAAGCAATCACTGGGGAAAAATGATGTTTCGGTGGGTTTATTGGAACCTGATGATGAAAGGCCTTGACATGCCGCTGGAACCGCAAATGAACATCGCCGGAAAATTACGAAAAGTGGCATAAAGGAGGTGACGGCCATGAATCATGAAGAAATCATCCTAAATCGACTCGAGCGACTGGAGCAGGAAATCGCACCGGTTGCCGATTCTGCCAGATCTATCAGCGAACTCAGAGAAGAATTAACCCCCCGGGTCAATGAAGCAGTCAAGGCCCTTATTGTTGAACTTGCTGACATTGAGGCCGATTTTCAGCTGGAAGACCTGCTGTTTTTCATTAAAAAAGCCATGAGAAATGTCCGAAATCTGACCTATTCTCTGGATCAATTAAAAAATATTATCGATTTTGCTTTGATAGCAGAGCCTTTACTCAAATCCACGGTTCCCCAAATAATCTTTTATATGGATGACCTGGAGCGAAAAGGCGTATTTAACCTCTTAAGCACTTCTTTGGAAATCATTAAAAAAACAGCTGAAACATACACGGCCGAAGATATGGCGCAGATCGGAGATGGGCTGGTAAAGCTTCTTGGTATTGTCAAGAAACTGACCACCCCTGAGGCATTGGAATTGTTGGACAGAGCAGCCGAGGTTCCGTCACGCGTGGATCTTTCACGCGCAAAACCTGCAGGCGCATGGGGTATGCTGTGGGCCATGGGGAACCCTGAAGTCAAGGACGGTCTGGGGGTTTTGCTGGAGCTGACAAAAGGACTGTCCGCGCTTAAGGCATGAGACACCCGGGACAATTCATAGTGATCCATTTTGCACGCTGACAAATCCATACAGGCTGTCAGAATATATTATAATTACATGAAAATGTAAAATATGAAGGCCGCAACCTTTTTCGTTGAGATAAAACGTGAAAGAGGTGTAAGGTGATCCGTATGGAAATAGAACATACGTTGAGAAGCTGCGAGTTTTTCGAGTTGCTGGAAACACGTGAATTGTCTGAGATCTCGAACCTCGGTCAGATGATGACATTTCAAAATGGAGAATATGTTTTTCGCCAAGGGGATTATGGAGAGCATATTTATATTATTGCCGAGGGACAGATATACCTGGAAAGAACTGTGGATTTGGGTGCCCACAAAGGTAATGTCGTCATCGAAGTCCTTGGGAAAGGTAGAGTCTTGGGGTGCTGGTCAACACTCTTGGATATGCCCCACATCCTCATGTCTTCGGCTGTTTGTAAACAACCGACGAAGATTGTCGCCATAAAAGGGGCTGAGTTAAGGCGGATGATGGTCGGCAACGCAGAACTTGGATTTAATCTAATGGAAAGACTTTGTTTTTTACTTCGGGATAGAATACAGGCCGCATACGGAGCGATGGAGAAGATTTAGCCCCTTTGACCGGCATGCTCCCTGCAAGCCCCGTCCTTTAGGGCGGGGAGGCTTCGCTTTTAATAACATTTCAGTTCCCTGCACAATATTTAGTGACTCGCAAGC
>JAFDFH010000375.1 GCA_019309945.1 Deltaproteobacteria bacterium | reverse complement strand
CCATATCTGATAAGTCTTCTGCCAGTTTGTAGACATCCAACTCGTAAACTCGTTTCATCTCGCCCCAATTTCTACTTTCCAATTTCAAGTTTCAAACCGTGAACGGTTACAAAAAAGGTAAGCGCATTATACGATCGATCAAAAAGAGGGGCTTAGATCATGAAACCCTTTCGTCAATTTCCGGATCATATCAAAAAACGGATCCGTTATGTCCTGACGGATATTGATGATACCCTGACCATTAACGGACGGCTCCTTTCCGCGGTTTTTGCCGGGATGGAGCGTTTGAAAAATGCGAAAATCCGAATCATACCGATCACCGGCAGACCCGCCGGATGGTGCGACCACATGGCACGGATGTGGCCCATCGATGGGCTGGTTGGAGAAAACGGGGCATTTTATTTCAGTTATGATGATCAGCAAAAAAAGATGCTCCGGCGCTACTGGAAAACGGAAGCGGAACGCAAGCAAGATCGCAAGCGCTTGGAAAAAATAAAGGCGAAAATTCTTAACACGATCCCCGGTTGTCGCGTCGCAGCCGATCAGGCTTATCGAGAAGCGGATCTGGCCATCGATTTTTGCGAGGATGTTCCTCCACTTCCAATGGAAACCGTGGATGAAATCGTAGATTACTTTAAGGACGCCGGTGCACAGGCAAAAATCAGCTCCATTCATGTGAATGGCTGGTTTGGAGAATATGATAAACTTTCCATGACCCACCTGTTATTTGAAGATATTTTTGATGAAAATCTTGACGAAATTAAAAATCAGGTGATTTTCATCGGAGATTCACCCAATGATGCCCCCATGTTTGCTTATTTTCCACATGCTGTCGGGGTTGCCAACGTACAACGCTTTTCCGGCCAATTGGCTTGCGAACCGGCCTGGATAACGGAGGGGGAGGGCGGAAATGGATTTGCGGAGATGGTCAAGACGCTCCTTGCATAGACAAACGCCGGTCTTTTTGGCGCCGGCGGCAGCGGAGTCATCTTCGGTATTGACGGATAAAGGCTTGAACCGCTCCGAAGGCTGTCCCAATGGCAAGACCGGAACCGCATTTCATACGCATCCAATCCTGATGGGCCAGAATGGAACCCGCGGCAAAAAGCGTTTGGAAGGCGGGGCGGCCGGAGCTGTCCAGGGGATGGAAATCATCGTCGATTTCCAGACCGGCCCGGTTGATGGGATGCCCCCGGGGATCCAGAAAGTCGTCACGATGCCAGGCCTTGCGTTCTTCAGGTTGATAAACCGGCAGATCGAAGATTGTCTCCCGGATACGTTTTCGGTCGGCGTGTAATCCTCTTCCCAAAAAACGACCGCTGGCCAGGATGACACCCTTGGTTCGTATGGTGTGTTCGGCCTGCTTGTTTCCAACCTTAAGAACAAAATCGCCATCTGACTCCTGATGCGCTTCTCTGACCTGATTTTGTAGAAAAAGTCGAACCCCCCTGGCGGGAAGGTTCTGCTCAAATACATGCTTGAGACGAAGGCCGGGGATGGACGGTGGCATGGTCGAAATTTCAAATGCGGGGATACCGATCCGCTTTTCAATATCAGAAAACACTTCAGCGGTCCGGTATAAGCCATAAATTGCAGGCATTCCTATTGCATTCACATTTTTTACCAGGGGTTTCAACAACCGGGCAAATTTTTCTCGGGTTTGCGGTAACTCAAGGTCAAAGGCCATTTGCTCGGCAAACACTTCGCTTCTGTGTTCTGTGCCGGGAAACACGATTCGAGCGGTGCGCAAATCCGGCCATACCGGGTTAAAGGTGGTTGCGATTTGCCGGGCGCTGAAACCCTTCAGACCCTGAATGTCGATGAGCACGCAGGGACTCTTTGCTGCCAGGATCGCGACCCCTTGCCACATGGTTTCAGGTACGCAATAGGTTTGTTTTATCGTTCCCACAGCGGTCATGACTTCGGCGTTTAGTTCCATTCGCCGCTTATAAGGAAGGCCGGCTTCCTGGAGAAAGGACAGGAATTCTTCGAAAGCTGAGCGGATGTCTTCTTTTTTTAATCGGGCGTATGGATGTTTGGGGATATCCCGGACCACGGCATCGATTCCGGCCCACGGATTTTGCCAGATATGTTTATCCGCTATGGGATGCACGCCCATTAAATCGAAAACACCACTGGCAAAGATGATTTCTCCGGTGCGGCCAACCTGGACCGTTGATATCCCCCGGTTAGCCGCAAAAAGGGCCGCGGCCATACCGGCCATACCGGTACCAATGACCGTTAATTCACACGTTATGAATTCTGAATCAGACATCGTCGAGGAAGGATTCTCCACGGGATTTACGAATCAATATCAAATGGTTTGTCAGCAAAACTCAGTAACTCTATTTTTCTCGTGCGACCAAGCCCGTTATTAACCCTGGCTGTATAAAAAGTACCACGAAAATGGGCGGGAGAAGCGATCACTCAGGACAAGATCATACATTTTTGAGGATTTAAAAACAGGTAGAGTTCTTGTCCTTCTTCTTGCGGCAGGTTATGCGGAGCCTGCACTCGGATCATCTGGCCGTCTACGCTTACGAAAAAGTACAGAAAATTACCCAGGTAGGCTTTATGGGCAATGGTACCCTTGAACAGGTTTTCCCGGTCTTGGGGCGGTTCCGTAAATACTTCCACATCCTCAGGACGTATAGATGCATACACTTTTTGTCCTGGTGTTATTGACGTGGTATCAGGCGTCGTACACAGCATCTTCGCGCTGAATGCGGTACGTACGTAAACCGCATCCGTGTCCTGGAAGACCTGGACGACCTCCCCGGACATAAAATTCATGGTGCCTATAAAATCGGCGACAAATCGATTGGCGGGCTTTTCATATATCTCCTGGGGAGTACCGATTTGCACCACATTCCCTGATTCCATAACGGCGACTCGATCAGAGATCACCATCGCCTCGGCCTGGTCGTGGGTGACGTAGACCGATGTGATGCCCATACGTTTTACCAGGCTCTTGATTTCAAATCTTAATTCTTCTCTGAGCTTGGCATCCAGGTTGCTCAGGGGTTCATCCAACAGCAACACTTTGGGATTACTCACGAGAGCCCGCGCAAGCGCCACCCTTTGCTGCTGTCCGCCGCTCAATTGGGATGGGTATCTCTCCTCCAAGCCATTCAACCCCGTTAATTCCAATACCTGTCGCGCCTTTTCTTGGATAGTCTGCCTGGGTATCTTCTGAATTTTCAAGCCGTAAACGATATTATTGAATACCTTCATGTGCGGCCATACGGCA
>JAFDFH010000374.1 GCA_019309945.1 Deltaproteobacteria bacterium | reverse complement strand
GCTGACAATGTGGAGTTATATCCGGTATGTTGAGCGGCCGGGTGTTAAAAGATATCTGCTGATTCTTTTATTTTTTATTCTGGGCCTGATGGTTAAACCGATGCTTGTGACCCTTCCGTTTGTATTGCTTCTTATGGATTACTGGCCCCTTGGTCGTTTTCAATTCAGCCGATCCGGTGGTGCCGGTCCGGATTCGCAACCACCGTCTTTTTCGCTTTTTCTGGTTTGGGAAAAAATACCTTTCATTGTTCTTACGGCAGCCTCTAGTGTTATAACATTTCTTGTTCAAAGAAGTGGTGGCGCTGTGGGTTCTTTGGAAATATTTCCGATTCATTACCGGATTATGAATGCACTGGTTTCTTATGTAAGCTATATCGGAAAGATGATCTGGCCGTTTAACCTGGCACTCCTTTATCCTTATCCCGGCAAACTGCCATGGTGGCATGTTAGCGGGGCATTTTTGTTGCTCCTATCCATATCCTTGCTGTCAATAAGGAATGTGCGGCGATTTCCCTGGTTTGCTGTAGGATGGCTATGGTACCTCGGCACCCTTGTACCCGTAATCGGACTCGTACAAATAGGGCCTCAGGCCATGGCTGACCGTTACACCTATGTGCCGCTTATTGGTTTGTTTATTATGATCGCCTGGGGTATTCCTGAAATTTTTAAGAAATGGCGTTACAAAAAGGAGGGGTTGGTAACAATAACGGTAGTACTTCTTTTAATGCTCACGGTCATTTCCTGGTCACAAGTACGATACTGGCGCAACAGCGTTACGCTCTTTAAGCATACATTGGATGTTACCGAAGACAATTACGTGATTCACAATAACCTCGGTTTTGCACTGGCAGAGATGAATCGGACGCCGGAAGCCATCTGGCACTATTCCGAGGCCCTGCGGATAAATCCCAGGTATGAAAAGGCACACAACAATATCGGCACGGCCTTCATTCTCCAGGGCCAACTGGAGCGTGCCGTTGAACATTTTTCGAATGCATTACGCCTAGATCCGGACTTCAGAAACGCGCATTACAATTTGGCTCTTGCTTTAGAGGCCCAGGGAAAGTACGAAGGTGCTATTTACCATTACACCCAAGCGTTGCGTATCGATCCGGATTATGCCAGGGCACACAACAATCTGGGTGTTGTGTTAATCCACGAGGGCAGGCTTGACGAGGCGGCTATTCATTTTCAAGAGGCATTGAGGATCAGGCCCGATTATACCGGTGCACGTTATAACCTTCAAAAGATACTAAAACCCTGAGGCGGACAAGCCGGAGCCAAACAGGTTTTCGTTTTTTTCCGTTTCAGGGTGTCCGGATGATTCTATTTTCGTTTTTTTTCCTGCGAAAATACATTGAGACCTTTGAAAAATGCTCATTTTTGTTCAAGTTCGAGGAAGGCGACCAAATTTTTAAATCAGGTTTAACCACAGGAATACATTTAGTATTTTGAGGATTACAATTTGAGCTTGACACAGAAATTGGGCCAAAAGGGGCGTTTTGCAAAGGTCTCACATTATGGCCAGGAGGGTGTTTTCTTGGGGGGTATCCTGAGAGGAAAACGGTGTGAGCGCAAATAATCTTTTTTAACCAGCAGTCCGGCACTGGTCTCACTGAAAACCCATTGCCAATCCGGGTCCTCACTCATTTCGCGAATGGCAGGATTTTTTGCCTCCACCAGCGCAAACTCCGTACCGTACTTTTCAAGCACTTCCTTCCATTTCCCACCGGTTCCATGAAAGGCAAAGGCCATATTGTCTTTCATTACATCCCGGGGATAGACCATTGTCCAACGTCCATCAATGGATACCTTAATATCGGGGTACAGATGAAAAAGAACATAACCTCCGAAGTGAAGCGGTACCCATAAATTCCCTTTAAAATCGTTTGCCTTAATGAATGCAGTTGATTGGACAGGAAGCGGGTCATCTCCGATGCTGATTTGCCAGCGTTCGGGAAGACCTTGAGCGAAAAAGAAAGCGGAAATGCTCAGAAACATTAAAGCCGAACCATAAACGGGGATTCGAGAGAGTGGTTTACCCTGCGTTGATTTTCCCCAAATTCGAAGAATCGCACCATCCAGGTGATAGGCCATGGTGGGCAGGGTCAAAATTACAAACAAGGGGGTATTCCTGACCGCCATAATTCCCATGATGCTTGCAAGGACAAGGATAGCGGTTTCAGCGATTCCTTTTTTTCTTCCGCTGAAAAAATAAACTATCCAGGTGAGTGAGGCTGCGATGAAAAAGGGAATTTCCCTTGGCGCAAACGTAAAGTGCTGCCATTCGGTAATATACCTGCTGCTTACCGGATTACTGATTTCATCGTAAATAAATCCCCAGAGTCCTGTACCATATGGATTGACGAGGGTTGCGGTGATCGGAACTAAAAAAGCGAGCAATTCAGTCCACCGGCGCGTCTTAAGGTGGCGGAAATAAATCCGTTCCGCAATATAGATGCAATAGATTAAAAGCCCCAGTACAAACGCGCCGTGGAGGTTGGCCCATATGATAAACAATATGGTGACAATAAAAACCATAGGCCACGTTCTTTGCAGGCGAGTGGAGTACACAAGATTGAGTAATAGCAGCAGGAATACATATGAAAAAAGTTGTACTCGAAATGAAATTCCTGGACCTAAGACTAATGCGATCAGCAAAAAAACGATAATCCGGCTTAAATCATGTTGCGCCCTTTGTTTTACCAAATTCAGCGATAGTAACAGGATCACGCCTGCCATGATCCATCGCCAAAAAATAAGTCCGGCGTTTTTTCCCATAGAATAGAAAGCGGCCATGATTATTTCAGAAAGCCATTCATGGTTGATATAGGGGTGGCCGAACGCAGTAAACGAATAGATATCAAAGGGTTCCAGAGCGGTTTGCAAAAGGATTTCCTTGCCGATAAAAATATGCCACCAGAGATCGTAATCGGCATAAAGTTGATTAAATGATTTAAAGATAATGGCAACCGTCAGCAGGCCAAGAGACCACACCAGGGGGCGCGGAAAATCGATTGAATGTAAAGGTCTATTTTCCAT
Organism: Deltaproteobacteria bacterium; assembly: GCA_019309945.1. Taxonomy (GTDB): domain Bacteria; phylum Desulfobacterota; class Desulfobacteria; order Desulfobacterales; family JAFDFH01; genus JAFDFH01. The sequence goes on along the minus strand of JAFDFH010000374.1, from coordinate 216 downwards.
CTCACAAAAATCCATAAGGTTACAGTGCGAATGAGTTGTAATTTTTTCCATTCAAGGGTATATCAAATAAAATCAGGGGTGCCAAGCGAGACCTTTGCAAAACGCCCCTTTTTACCCAATTTCTGTGTCAGGCTCAAATTTGATGAACTCGTAAAAAGTCCGATTTAGACGGTTTTGTAAAAAGTTCAAATTTAAGGCGTGCAAATTTTGTAATCA
>JAFDFH010000066.1 GCA_019309945.1 Deltaproteobacteria bacterium | reverse complement strand
TAAGCGCGTCAGTTTGGGGATGGGGTATAATGGAATATTTGGAAATCTGGGCTTAGCCAGTGCTCCACTTATCACCGGAATGATTAACTGGCTCTGGGGACCTCGGGCCGCCTACCTGTTTTTAGCCGTGTTGAATTTATTCGGTTTGGTGTTAATGTTCGTTCTACCGTTGTCTGAAGCGAAAAAAGAAAGGGAAGTCGGGTCCGGAGGAGGGAACGGTCTCGTGGGTGCGTTCCTTATCCTGCTTGTTGCCATGATGCTGGGGGGGGTTGCCTACCGGGGATCATCGGTAATTATGCCCGCCTATTTCGAACTCAAAAACCTCGGGATTTTTCAATGGTTTTCGTCAATAATGGGTGAAGGGCTCTCCAAAAACTTTGTGGCCACCACGGTCACCTCCTTTATTTTCCTCGTAGGAATGCTGGGTCAATACACGGGGGGGCGAGTGGCGGAAAAGTACGATCCAAGATTCTGTTATCTTGCCTTTCACATAGCGACTATACCAGCTGCCTTTTTAATGGCAATTGCGATAGACCTGCCCCTTGTGGTTCTGGCCATGGTGTATTTCTTTTTTCTCCTCGGGATGCAGCCGATTGAAAACACCCTGGTGGCCAGATTTACACCCAGACGATTCCACCACTCGGCTTATGGGGCTAAATTTGTTCTAACCTTTGGCGTCGGTGCATTGGCAATAAAAATGATAAAAATGATCGAAACGGCTTTTACTATCGAGACCGTCTTCGTTGCCCTGGGTATGGTTTCGCTTGCATTGGTGGGGGTAATTGTGCTGATGATTCTTAGGACTCGAAGCGCGAGACTTGATACCTGACGATTTTTACATAGGCATGTTCTTCTTGATAAACACTATCATATCCGTTAAATAAATGGTCAAAACGTAACTTCTCAATATGTTCCGGTAGGTCCGCTACGCCATCCGGTAATTTTTTTCAATACGGCCAAAACTTGCCGTTAAGGGCGCCTAACAGTGCCCCGCGCATGGGATCTAAAATAAGTGTGTCGCTTAGCACAAACAGGCTACAATCAACAATTGATGCTGTTCGGGGCACTGTAAGCCGCCCTAAACGGCTTCAAACAGTTGCCCGCTTTGAAAAAAATTACCGGATGACTCCGCTGGTAGGTTTAACCATAAGTTTTTGAGGAGTTACGTCCAAACTGTTCATTATTGTTTTTGCCTTTTAAATATCTTCAGGGGGAAGATCATGGGTACGACGAGCTCCTGGGCGGACAATTATGTCGAAAAAAAGCGTACCGTAGAGGAGGCTATTAAACAAATTAAACCCGGCCAGAGGGTTTTTATTGGATCTTCCTGTGGCGAACCCCAGTGTCTGGTCCGAGCGCTTTCTGAAGCGGCCAGCACCTTAAGCGACCTTGAAATTGTTCGCCTGCTGGCTCTCGAAACCACCCCTCTCAGTTTAATTGCAACCAAAACTCAGGACCATAATTTGAATATCAGGTCTTTTTATTTAGGGTCCGCCAAAACCAAAAGCATTGCGAGAAACAAACGGTTTATCACACCCATTAATCTTTCGGCCGTACCCCGCCTTTTTAAAAGCAGACTGCTTCCGATACAGGTGGCCCTAATCCAGGTGTCACCGCCGGATGATTTTGGATGGATGAGTCTTGGGGTTTCCGTGGATGTGACCCTGGCGGCCGCGTTAGCGGCAGACCTTGTAATTGCTCAGGTTAATTCTAAAATGCCCAGAATCCTTGGGCGCAGCTTTATTCATGTGAATGATGTGGCTGTGATCGTTGAGTACGATGAGGAACTTCTCGCTGTTGGTCAAATTCCTGAATTGGAATCCGCCAATATGATCGGCCGTCTAATTACAAGGCTTGTCGATGACGGTTCAACACTGCAGATCGGCACGGGAACCACACACCAGGCAATTCTCCTGGCCCTTGCCGACAAAAATGACCTGGGTATTCACACGCAATACATAACAAACGATATCATGCACCTTTTTTCAAGGGGTGTTATAACAAATCGAAAAAAAGAATTCAACGAAGGCAAGCTAGTGGCCAGCACTGCTATCGGGACCAGGGAACTCTATGAGTTTTTGCATGATAATCCTGCCATTGAGTTTCAACCTTCAGATTATGTGAATGCACCGGATATCATTGCCCGTCACCATAAAATGGTTTCCATGAATGTGGCAATGGCCATTGATCTTACCGGCCAGGTGGCTGCCGATGCCCTACCGTTCAACCTTTTTTGCGGTGTAACCGGCATGTTGGACTTTATCAGGGGGACCTCCCAATCAGAAGGGGGAAAATCGATCCTTATGCTGGCATCAACATCTGCCCAGGGTAAGAAAAGCCATATCGTCCCGCATCTTGGGGATACCACCGTCGTTGTCCCCCGGGGTGATGTTCATTATGTGGCTACCGAATACGGGGTGGTTAATCTTTTCGGTAAAAGCCTTCAGGAAAGGGCTGTGGCGATGATCAGCATTGCCCATCCTGATTTTCGGGATGAACTTTTTTACGAGGCCAAAAAAATGGACCTCCTGGGTGCTGATCGCATTTTGAAAGAATCGCTGCACGGAATATACCCGCTGCAGTTGGAAGAAACACGGGAAATTGGCGGTGCCTCGGTGACGATCAGACCGGCAAAACCAGTGGATGCGAGGAGGATCCAGGAACATTTTTATAATCTTGACAAAAATGATGTCATTTCAAGATTTTTTCATGAGAAAACCAGTTTTGAGCGCGATGAAGCCGAAAGCTTATCCCAAATTGACTATATTAAGGATTTGACCCTCATCATCCTCCTCGGGGAAATGGGTTTTGGTCGAGTGGTCGGAATTGGCGAATATCTTCTTGACCAGGTAAAAAACATGGCGGAAGTTGCATTTTCGATAAACAAAGAATTTCAAGGGAGGGGGCTTGGTAAAATTTTAATGCACAAATTGGCCATGGCGGCCAGGGAAAACGGCATTTCCGGCCTGGTTGCCTATACATCACCCCAAAATCAGGGAATGATTAAACTGTTTAAGACGTTGCCGTATAAAGTCAAAACTCACTTTGACGGAGATTTGCTGACGTTAAGTTGCCGGTTTGATGAGCCGGAATCTTAAATTTCCGTGTTTTTCTGTGCCGGCCCCTCTGGACGGACACTAGATGGTCCCGGGGTGGTTATTTTCACATAAATTGGAGTACATTAAATACTCGACATAAAGGAAAATCGAATGGGCGAGCATAAGGTTCTGTTTCTTCCACATAATATTGAGATCATGGTTCGGGATGGTGAAAACCTTATCCGGGCGGCCATTGAAGCAGGGGTCCATATCAACGCCTCCTGCGGCGGCGAGGGCGTCTGCGGAAAGTGCCGGGTGATCATCGAAGAGGGCAAGGTGGAAGGTGGGATTACAGAAAAGTTGAATACCGAAGATATCCAAGCGGGGTATCGCCAGGCATGCCTGGCCTCGATTAAGAGTGATCTTGTTGTTCGCGTTCCCATTGAGTCCGCGATTGATGCGAGTGTTCTCAAAATGCAAAGCACCCCGAGACGGACCGCCCACATCAAACAAATGGATTTTGAGGAATTAAAGGAGAAAGGTCTTTTTGTTCCTCCGGTTGAGAAGAAATATTTAGAGCTTCCTGAGCCTACTATACAGGATAATCTTTCTGACCTTACGAGACTCGTCAGCTATCTGAAAATTAAGCACGATGAGCATCGTCTCGAGGTTTCTCTTCCGGTTATCCGGAAAATCCCCGACATTCTGAGAGAAGACGGATTTCGAGTGACCGCAACGCTGATTCGTCCTGTCCGCGATACTGGTAAGACGCGTATCAGCAACATTCAGTCGGGGAATACATCGGATCGAAACTACGCCATTGCGATGGACATTGGAACCACAACCATTTATGGCCAGCTGATTAATCTGATTACAGGTAGTGTCCTGTCCGAGGATGCAGATTTTAATGGACAGATAAGCTTCGGGGAAGATGTCATCAGCCGGATTATTTATGCAGAAAAACCGGAAGGTTTAGAAAAGCTTCATAAAGCGGTCATCAATACGGTTAATAAGATCATCAAAAAAATAATCAAACAGGCTGGAATTGATCCCGACGAGATTTCCACCATAACCCTGGCGGGGAATACAACAATGACCCAGCTCATGCTGAAGGTAAACCCCAAATATATCCGGCGAGCACCCTATGTACCCGCCGCCAATCTGTACCCGCCGCTAAGGGCCTCGGATTTGGGAATGGAACTCGGCAACCATGTTATAGCGCTGGTATATCCTGAGGTTTCAAGTTATGTTGGGGGCGATATTGTTGCCGGCGTTATGGGATCCGGAATGTACCGAACCGATGAACTGACCCTTTTTATGGACATCGGAACCAATGCCGAGATTGTAATCGGCAACAGGGAATGGCTCGCATGTGCGGCCTGCTCAGCGGGTCCGGCCTTTGAAGGAGGCGGCATTAAGTTTGGAATGCGTGCCACCAAGGGAGCAATCGAAGACTTTTCCATGGATCCACTGACATTCGAACCCATGAATATCACGATCGGCAATGTAAGGCCCAAAGGTATCTGTGGGTCCGGGTTGATAACCATCGTGGCAACGATGTTCGAAATTGGTGTTATTGACAGTGGCGGAAAATTCAATCTCGATTTGAACACCCGCCGCATCCGTGAAGTCGATGATATATGTGAGTATGTGCTGGCATGGGCAGAGGAAACCCAAATCGGCAGGGATATCGTTTTATCCGAACCGGATATCGACAATCTCATCCGTGCCAAGGGTGCAATGTACAGCGGATGCTTAACCCTTCTTGAGCAGGTGGGGCTGCATATTTATGATATTGAACGTATTTTCCTTGCCGGGGGATTCGGAAGCTATGTGAACCTGGAAAAAGCAATGACCATTGGCCTGTTACCTGAGACAGATGTTGAAAAGGTCATTTTTATTGGAAACGGTTCGCTCCTGGGTGCGAAAATGAGCTCGCTTACCAATCGTATCCGGAAAGATGTGGCCGAAGTTGTCATAAAAATGACAAATTTTGAACTTTCAGAAACGGCATCCTATATGGATAATTATGTAGCCGCACTATTTTTGCCCCATACCGACTTAAATCAGTTCCCCAAACTCAAAGCACGTCTTGATGCTCGTCGGGCACCGCGGAAATAATTGGCAGGTCAAAACCTTCACCCTCCTTCGCCCAACCCCGGCGTTTAACCCGGAAAATAGATCCGTATTTTAACCGAAATTAATGGGGATTGATTTATTCTGAAGTTTCAGCCATTTAAAAAAAAGACCTCATTTTATTAGGATGTTTTATGAAAGCAGAAATTGACAATCGAAATGAATCTCTTGCTGACAAGCAAGCGTTTACGGAAATATTCCTAACACCACAAAATAATGACACAAAAGTCGTTCTTCGGAAATACATGGAGCAGATTCTATTCGGACTCCAGGACTTTTTAAAAAAGCATGTGGGCATCACCCATGAAATCCCGTTAGAGGATCTGTCCTGTCGATTCAGCAATACGCTGATCAATAGAAATCCTGAAAAAAAACTCGAGCAAGTATTCACGGAACTGATTGAAGAGATCGCACCCCACGCGGTGAATGTCGCCTCTCCCTATTTTATCGGTCACATGACCTCGGCCATCCCTTTTTTTATGGTCCATCTTAAAACTATTGTCGCGGCTTTGAACCAGAATATCGTTAAACTGGAAACATCTAAAGGGGCTTCACTGGTCGAGAAACAGGTGCTTGCCAAGATACACCGGCTGATCTATTGCAAAAGCGATACGTTCTACAACACCCATGTCCAAAATGTCCATACGGCCCTCGGCGCTTTTACCTCGGACGGCACCACTGCGAATCTCATGGCTCTGTGGGTTGCCCGAAATGCGCTGTTCGCCCCGAAGCCGGGCTTCGAGGGCGTAGAAAAAGAGGGGCTAACCGCCTCCTACAGGTTTTACGGTATTGGCAGAGCCGTCGTTCTGGTCTCCAGATTGGGGCATTATTCCTTGAATAAGGCCGGTGGAATTTTAGGAATCGGCAACCGTAATGTTATTCCGGTAGATGTGGATTCCAATAACCGGATGGATATTGATGCATTGCGCCGGACGATACAGGCGATAAAGAGAAGTAACGGTCGGACACAGATTCTGGCCATCGTGGGGATTGCGGGTGCCACTGAAACGGGCACCATTGATCCGCTCCGAAAACTGGGCGAAATTTGTGCCCTTCATAACGTGCATTTCCATGTGGATGCCGCATGGGGAGGTCCGACCCTGGTGTCAGAGAAGTACAGGCATCTTCTGGATGGTATTAAGCTTGCGGATTCCGTTAGCATTGATGGGCATAAACAGTTTTATCTACCCATGAGCTGCGGGATGGTCTACTTTAAAAACCCCTTTAGCATGGATACGGTTGCGTATTATGCGGATTATATAAATCGGCCTGGATCTGCCGACCTGGGTATCAAATCCATTGCCGGATCCCGGGAAGCGACATCGCTGATACTCGACAGCGCACTCAAGATCATGGGAACAGATGGTTATGCCCGGCTGATTGATCACGGTATTGAAACCGCGGGTCAATTTGCTGAAGAAATCCGAAAAAGACCTCTTTTTCAACTGATCACTAATCCTGAGTTAAACATTTTAACTTACAGAATATGCTCGATGGAGGTTCAGCGAAAACTTGCTTCAGGAGGAACCGAAGAGCGAAAAGCCATCAATGAGGGTTTAAATGAGATCAACCGTGTCGTTCAGCGGCTTCAGAGGAAAGCCGGCCGGAGCTTTGTCTCCCGGACCATAATAAAGATGGGAGCAACTCAGGAAAAAGAAGATATCGTGGTATTTCGTTCGGTCATCATGAATCCCATGACGACCATCGAGATTCTGAGGGAGGTTTTAGATGAGCAGGAGGAGATCTACCGACGGACATTCACATCACCTGTGGCTCTATATGAATATGGGCGTAGAATTGAAAACGGCCTACCGAGTGACAGGATTCCTTCCCCAGGTTTGCACCCCGAAATTATTGAATTGGACAACTGCTTGAATTGAGGCAAAAATCTGTAGAAAGTTTCTAAAGACGTAACAGTTCACAGGTTCAGGGTTCAACGTTCAGGGTTAAGGACAAAGAAGGCACTGAAGACCCGAAGTCTTCGTTAAAAATATTCATTTTCCCAAGTAATTGCCAATTTGTCTCCAAATTTTGGATTAGACCTGGCGAAGATGACACTTTGCTCGTAAATACGCATTTCAAATTCAGTCCGGGGGCGAAAATGGAACCTTGAACCTCTGAACCTTTGAACCCGTGAACGCTTACCTAAAGACGGATACATCACCCGGGAGGATCAAATGGATAGAAAGAAAGTAACCCTGGCGGAGTTGATGCAAAAAAAGGAGAATGGACAAAAAATTACCATGATGACCGCCTATGACTATCCAACGGGCAGTTTAGTGGATCAGGCGGGCATCGATACGATTCTCGTGGGAGACTCCCTTGGTATGGTGGTGCTCGGGTACGATTCAACAGTGCCTGTAACTATGGATGAAATGATTCACCATTGCAAGGCTGTTCGCCGAGGCGTTGAACGCGCTTTTATCATTGGCGATATGCCGTTTATGTCTTACCAGGTAAATATAGAGAAGGCTGTTGAAAATGCGGGACGATTTATTAAAGAAGCAGGGTGTGACAGTGTAAAGCTCGAAGGGGGCAGTGCAATGGCCCCTGTTTTGAGTGCCATTGTCAAAGCGGGCATACCGGTTTGCGCACACATTGGTCTTACTCCCCAGACCGCAACCATGCTAAGCGGTTTCAAAGTCCAGGGTAAGGATGTTGAAAGTGCCCGCAAGTTATCGGAATCGGCCCGGGATCTTGAAGCGGCGGGAGCTTTTATGATCGTAATGGAATGTATCCCGGATCTTCTGGCCGCTAAGATTACAAAGGAACTAAGGATACCCACCATCGGCATCGGCGCAGGGAAAGAATGCGATGGTCAGGTCCTGGTGTATCACGATCTTGTCGGTCTATTTGAGCGGTTTACGCCTAAATTTGTAAAACAGTACCTCAACCTGTCTCCCCGGATCAAGACGGCCCTCATTCAGTTTAAGACCGAGGTTGAAAACGGTTCCTTTCCAGGACCGGAGCATACCTTCACCATGAAGGAAGAAGAAACTGGAAAGATTGAATGAAAATAGAAAGAGGGAAAACCCGATGCACTTTTTAATCGTAGGGCCCGGTGCCATGGGGTGTCTTTTTGCTGCGGGTTTAAAACGGGCGGGTTGTGATGTAACCTTGTGGGATTACAAAAAAGAAAGGGCGGAACAGATCAACCGCCAGGGAATCGTGGTGGAAGGTATCCGGGGGGCGTACACTGAAAAAGTGCTCACCGTGACCGGGAATCTCCCCCTTCCTCCGGATGTTGTCCTCATGTGTGTCAAGTCATATAGCACCAGGGATGCGGGCCAGGCCATTAAGCCATGGCTTGAGCCGAAAACGGCAATCGTTACCCTTCAAAATGGTGTCGGTAATGTAGAAATCCTCGAGCAGATGTTCGGCCGGGAAGCCGTGTTCGGTGGTACTACGGCCGAAGGGGCCACCCTTCTTGGACCGGGAAAAATAAGGCATGCCGGACAAGGGGAAACGATTGTCGGACCCGGCGGCAAACCGGAAAATATCGTGGAGAAAATCGTTTCATCGTTTGGCCAGGCCGGTTTCCAGGCCAGGTCAGCCGATCATGTTGATGATTTTATCTGGGGGAAACTCATTATTAATGTGGGTATCAATGCCCTGAGTGCCATTACAAAATTAAAAAATGGGCGTCTGCCTGAATTGCACAGTACCCGTCAGATTATGGCGGAAGCGGTAAAAGAAGCGGTGGTCGTGGCAACTGCCAAAAAAATTCAACTTCCCTACCCGAATCCTTTTGATCGGGTTCTGGAGGTCTGCCGCGCCACTGCCGGAAACGTTTCATCCATGTTACAGGATGTTCTGAACGAAAAAACCACTGAAGTGGATTTCATCAATGGCGCCATCGTGCGAGAGGGAAATTTATTCGGCATACCCACACCCGTGAATTTTACCCTGACATCCCTGGTGCTGGCCATCCAGGAGATTTATTTGGGGAGAATATAGCAAATTGAAACGGGCTCGCTAAAATAAAAACTGAGCCTTTTAAATCCGGATATTTTACTAGTATTTTATCCGAATTTTTTCAGGATTGATTTATTCCGAGATCTGGGCAGATATAGGGCTACGAACGACTATGCTTGAATCTATTTCGATTGGGGGATGAAGCATCTATTGACAACCAAATAAATTCTATATAAATAATCTTTTTTGTTTAACCAA
>JAFDFH010000373.1 GCA_019309945.1 Deltaproteobacteria bacterium | reverse complement strand
CGTCAAAGAAACCGACCTTCAACCCATTGGGAATCATCAGGTCGAACTCGTTCCTGAACGGCGGGAAGCCCCGGTGATGCATTTCATGCTTTTCACTCACGGCGGCACGACCGATACGCCGGGTATTGAACGGAATTTTGGTTAAATTAACGAATTCCTCGAGTTCGGGACCGGCCTGATCCCAGCATGCATAGTCGCCAAGGACGATAAAGGGCTTTTTAGCATCAAAAATAGCTTTGGCCGCCTTCTCGATAGTCGCCGGATCAGCGCCTATCGTGATGGGCTTGCCCGTATCTTCCTGCATCCAGTTGGGAACGTAATCGGCATGTTGCGGGAAGAAGGCACCCCAATAGTGTGCTCTGGCATCGTCTTTCATAAACAGGCAGTCAACTCCCAATTCGAACGCCACCGGACCCATGGGGGCTGTCTGGGCAATACGGAAACCTCTGGACATGAACTGTTTGACCGACCACGGGTAGAACACGCGCTGGGACCATTTGGTTACATGTTCAAAAAATTCCGCTGCAATACTTTCCTGGATGGTGTTGTACAGGTTGTCGTGCTCCTGTTCAATACCGCCTGCCAGGAAAATGATTGGTGTATTACTCAAAAACGCCTGCTGCATGGGGCTGAAGGCATTACCAGTACCCGGCCCCACCGTACCGAATGCAACCGCCGCTTTTTGCGTAACTTGACTATAGCCTTCTGCGGCATACACGGCGTTCTGTTCGTGTCCGACGACGATTAATTTAATGCCGATACGGGAAATGGCATCCACGAAATGCCAGATGTGGCCACCTGGAACACCCCAGGCAATAGTGACCCCCTGCTCCCGGAGTATCTCAGCCACATATTTTCCCGTGGTAGGATAAAGCTCGCGTTCGCCAAGAGGAACTTCTAACTGTTTTTGGGCTTCTTCGTCAAATTCGATTCCAAGTTTCGGCATACTCCAGTACCTCCTTTTATTGATTATAGTTCATGACAAGGCTACCATACCACCGGTCAATAAAATTAACGCCTATGCGCCGATCGCATGTTTTGCTAGCACCCCCTTTCCGATGTTGATGAGTGGCTTAGGATTAAATTGTTACAGCTCATGGAATACCTACTGATATTAAATCGATTAAAATACTCAGGTTCAGGATTAAATCAATCCTGAAAATATACGGCTAAATTACGGATATAATTTCCGGGTAAATAGTCTTATTTTACAAATTCCCCGGAATTCAAATAGGATTGGGGCAGAATTGAAACCACTTTCGTCAATCGTTTGGCTTGTACACTAAAACAAAAAGTTCGAGATGTAAGAAGTGGACCACTGTTTAGTAAGCTAAAACAATTCGTTGTGTCAAGTTGTTTTCAAAGGAAAGCTCCAGTTTAAAAGTCAATGAACCAATGGTGACGGTCTCGTAAAAAATCCAATTTCTGCGTTGTGCTGAATTTTGTAATCATTCAACGTATTTTGTAATCATTCAACGTACGATAAGTACGCCTCATGATTACAAAATTTACACGCCTTGAATTTAAACTTTTTTCGAAACCGTCTAAATCGGACTTTTTACGAGTTCATCAATGGTAAAGACTTAAAGAAAAGGTTTCCTGTGAATACCGTACGACCATGCCGACAAAGGCTACAAGGGTTGAAATGCAAGGAAAGTCCTTAAATTCTCTCCTTCGCCGCGATGTAAAAACTTTACGGATAGCGGCATGCCCACTTTTATCGTTTCAGGCTTGCTCGCATCAACATCTTCGATGCGGGCATCCACTCTGGTCCCCTCATCAAGTTCTACAACGCCGACACAATACGGATTGTTCCTGTCATAACCTTCTTCAATCATAAAAGAAGGACCGATGCTGATGCAGGTAAAGGCGGCCAGTTTTCCTTTTCCTTTCATTTCCAACCACTCCATATCTGCTGAGTGGCATTGAATGCAAATAGGGCGCGGCGGCGTGAAGACGGCACCGCACTGGTTGCATTTTGAACCCATGAGCTTTTCCTCATCTAAAAATTGCTCATAGGATATATCACTAAAGGGCCTTTCTTCCATGGCTTTATCTCCTTTCAAGAATCGTGAGTGTACAGGTACCGCCGGTTCCTCCCAGGTTGTGGGCTCCCCCGATTCGCAGATCTTTTATGGGGACCTGTCGGGGTCCGGCTTCATTTCTTAACTGAGTCCAAATTTCATAAATTTGAGCAATCCCTGTGGCTCCCACGGGATGTCCCTTGCACTTCAGACCCCCTGAAGTATTGATGGGTTTTGAACCATCCAGCTTTGTTAAACCTTCTTCCACGGCCTTATAGCCTTCGCCCGGTTTAAAAAAGCCGAGATCTTCAATGTGCATGATTTCCGCCATCGAAAAACAATCGTGTACCTCTGCGATTTGAATGTCTTCCGGTCCGATGCCCGCCATGCCGTAGGCCTCATCCGCCGCATTGCGCGTGGCTTCAAAAGATGTTAGCGCTTCCGCGGCATGCAATCCCTTGCCACTGCCCTGGCCGATTCCCATGACATGTAGCGGGTTGTCCGTGAAGTTTTTAGCGATTTCTTCCGCCACCAGCAGCATACAGGCGCCTCCGTCACTGATCGGGCAGCAGTCATAGAGATGCATGGGCCAAGCGACCACAGGGTTTGCCCGGGGATCACGGAGGAAATCCTTTTCATCCGTCCACTGGGGTACGGGCTTGCCCTTTTTTTCGGCGGCGGCAATTTTTTTATTCATAATATCTCGAATAGTGACACCAAATTGTGCCTTTGGATTCAGGGGTGCGATATTATGGCTTTTGATGGTAACGTTCATTAAGTGCTCGTGTGACGCACCGTATTTTGCGAAATAGGCCGTCGCCAGGACGCCAAACACGCCCGGAAACGTAAAACCCACTTTGCCTTCATAAGGAACCGTCGCAAGGGCCAATCCCTCTGCGACTTCAGTGGTTGAGCATTTTGACATTTCTTCAACCCCGCCGACCAAAACGATATCATAGAATCCGGAAGCAATCGCAAAGACACCTTCGCGGAAAGCCAGGGCGCTGGATGCACAGGCACCCTCCGTGCGGGTGGCCGGTTTAGGCGTTATTCCAACTAAATCGGTGATGATCGGCCCCCAGTGGGATTGATGCATAAAAAAGTCGTTTGAAAAGTTTCCCAAATAAAGGGCCTCAATATCATTGGGATCGAAGCCCTTATCCACTGATGCGATCATTTCTTTGAAGGCTTCAACAAACAGGTCCTTTGAGTCTTTGTCTTTAAACATTCCGAATTTCGACATGCCGGCGCCTACTACAGCCACATTGCGCCCCAGTTTTTTTTGTTTTCGCATTTTTAACCTCCCTGTAAGAAGTAATGCGTCGGAACCATTTGCATTGAGACCTTTGGAAAACGCCCCTTTTTGCCCAATTTCGGCGTCATACTCAAAATTTAATCCTCGAAATATTCACATATATTCCTGCGGTTAAATTTATCGTCTTCCTTGAACTTGAACAAAAATTGACATTTTTCAAAGGACTCGCATTGCCGGTGGTCCGTCCGCAACGAGAAAGCGTTAACACTATCCTGCCGTGATCATTGTACGATAATTTTAATACCAGAGAGTTGATAACGTGTCAAAATATTTTTCGCGCCGATTAAATATTCTATGAAAACTAAATTCTGCAATTGCTTATTTCGCCGCCGCTTGAATTATTTTTAAGTAACTTCTCAATAAGTTCAGGTAGGCCCGCTGCGCCATCCGGTAATTTTTTTCAATACGGCCAAAACTTGCCGTTAAGGGCGCCTAACAGTGACCCGCGCACGGGATCTAAAATGAGTGTGTTGTTTAGCACAAATAGGCTACAATCGACAATTTTGGCTGTTCGGGTCTCTGTAAGCCGCCCTAAACGGCTTCAAACAGTTGCCCGCTTTGAAAAAAAATACCGGATGACTCCGCTGGTAGGTTTAACCATAAGTTTTTGAGAAGTTACATTTTTAAAACTAATTTTTTCCATGATTTTACATGCAGAGTTTAGTTAAAAATCATTTTCTTTACAGGCTTTACAGGCTAAAGAAGATAAAGAAAAATTAAATAATCTATCAACACATGACAAATTCATAAAGGAGGATACCATGCGTCATTCATTTGTAGCCGAGCGCGAGAACAGCTTGTTGTTAATCATCGACATACAGCAGGCCATGTTAAAAGTTATCGGTACATGGCAAGCGACCATTCGAAGAACAAATCAACTGATCCAATCAGCCCGTCTTTTGGGTGTTCCCATATTGGTCACGGAACATTATAAAAAGGGCCTGGGTGAAACCGTAGCAGAGGTAACAGGAGAGTTAAAAGAAGCCACCTTTTACCAGAAAGAATATTTTAGCGCCTGCCTGGAGGACGATTTTATCGATACCGTGCGTCAATCGGGACGCCGACAGATTGTGGTCACCGGTATGGAAACCCATGTTTGCGTGTTGCAAACCGTTCTCGATCTGATTGCGTCCGGCTTTCAGCTACATGTGGTTAAAAATGCGGTTGCTTCCAGATATAAAGAAGATTGAATACCGAGGATTTTAGAAAGGTGCTACCGATTGTCAAATAATACGCATCCCTAAACGACCCTGTTCGGCCATTTAAAAGTCAAAAAATAACCCGGAAATTATATCCGAACTTTAACCGTATATTTTCAGGATTGATTCACGGTATGATCCGGTTTAGGTTATTTTGATTTCGAGCCATTTGATAAGATCAGGAGACCTTTGAAAAATGCTCATTTTGCAAAGGTCTCATCAGGCGTTATTCGGATTTATTTTTCCAATAGACCATCATTTAAACTCAAACAGTTAAAGGAGGTTTTCTCATGAGCGAAGTCGTGATTGTAAGTGGTGCAAGAACCGCTGTAGGAAATTTTCAGGGAACATTAAAAGATATTCCTGCGGCACAATTAGGGGCCATCTGTATCCGGGAAACCTTAAAGCGCGCCGGTCTCAAGCCGAAACCGGCACAATATATGCTT
>JAFDFH010000556.1 GCA_019309945.1 Deltaproteobacteria bacterium | reverse complement strand
TTTTGATCATCCGGTCAAAACCGATTTCAGGCTGGCCGAAGAACGCTTCATTGCCTGCGGTGCCGGCGCTGAAAATTGCGCCAATGATGCCATGCGCATCGAAGATCGGGAGGGAGAAAGAATCCTGTCGATTTGCGGAACCGTCTTAAATCGCCAGAAACTGTTGTTTTGCGAAAGTTGCGGCACGGTCTTGGGACCCGCCAAGTACCTTGATTACATCAGAAAAAAAACCGGCTCGGTTGCTCAAATCACCACCGGTCATGCCCTTTGCGAGAAGTGCGCCAGGAAAAAAGTAGTTGGATTGGACAGCAGCAAACCGCCGGGAATATGATTGAAGATTGTCGATTGAAGATTGAAGATTGAATATTTAAGGCATGCTGTCGTTTTTATGTTTAGTGCTTGTAGTCTTTCAGCAAGAGGCGGAAATGGCAGTCAATTCTTCGTTTTTCATTCTCACGAACCTTTTCATTGAATGCCTAAGCGAAAACCGGGAAATAGAATGATAGGGTACCTCCGATATTCAATGGGCAATATTCAATCTTCAATTTATTCCGGCTTGTCCGGGTTATGATACTATTTATTGCCTGAACGAAAAGTCCGGTTTCTGGTAGGTTGGGTTGAGCCCGTTCTGCAATGTTGGGTTTCGTTCCTCAACCCAACCTACAAAAAACAAGCATTTAACACGATATGATTTCAAGGGGCGAAACCCAACAAATCGATTTGACGAATTTTCGTTCAATCACTATCTAACCAAATATAATGAAAAAGTATTAAGGAGAAGGGCAATGATTTTTCGGCAGGGACAACGAGTTGAGATCTATCAAAAATCAAATGATGAGGGCTGGGAAAGTTATGTGGGCTCCCATGGCATTATTACCGACCCCGATATGGCCAAAAACGATCCGGATGCCCTGGTTGAAGTCAGCCTGGATGAAAAGGGCACCCACCGCTTTCCCCAGGATTGTCTGAGGGTTCTTGAGGATTAGTCTGATGGTAAGAATACTGGTGCTGGATGATATGCCGGATGCCGTTAAGCTCATTATGCGTATCCTGCGGGAGGACGGACGCGAGATCGTCGGTTTTACCGAAGAGGAGGAGGCGCTGGACTATGCCCGCACCAACCCAGTGGACCTGGCGATTCTGGAGATCAAATTAAAAAAAATAAGCGGCGTTGAAGTCTTAGAGGAACTAAAAAAAATTACCCCTTCCATGCGTGCGATCATGCTCACCGGCTATCCTACCCTGGAGACGGCGCAGACGTCGCTGAAACTGGGGGCCGCCGAATACTGCGTTAAGCCGATCGACAACGAAGAACTGGAAGAAAAGGTGGCTAAGGTGCTGGAAAATTAGTGGTAAAGGGCATCAAGAATTCGGAATTGGGAATGCGGAATGCGGAAAATAGGAAAAGGTAGAAGGCGGAAGGCTAAGGGCGTATATTGTTTATTGAGTTGATTGGGTTTATTGAGTTTATCCTTTATCTGACCTGACCTATACTTGAGTTGACAGAATTGGAATGCAAATTTATACTTCGCTTGACAAAATGATACCACAATTTTTTTGGAGTCTCCCAAAGTTTAGCTAAGTTACAAGATCTGCAATTCAAGCGCATTATCTAAACGCATAAAAAAGCAGGGCCAATTTTGACCCTGCTTTATTGTTTACATGTGTTTGATGAGACATTGCTTATCAGCAAGAGACTCATTGAAGCGTATAAGATTAATTACATCTTTGAATCAGAATCATCTGGGGAATTTTTTTCTGCTACAGCCTCTCTGAAACTTCTCTTCAAATTTTAATACCTTTACTGTGACATTCTACATCGTACTGTTCATTCTACATTAAGATACAAGGTGGATGTCCTCACAGTTTGATATGAATATCAGCTCAGGTTAAAATTAATGCTCTACCATTTCGTCCCAGGGATTCCATTTCCTCTCAACTTCTTTGTTCTGATGCTTTGTGATTGAATAAGTTACCTTGTCATCAGGATTCGCCAATGCATCCAGAATATGGCTTACATGGATCAGAATTTTTGCGGATTTTGCATGTATTTCCGGGGTCATATTGCCGCTCTTAATCTCATTTACCATATTTTCCAACAATTCAGACATATGTCTCATTTCTTCCGGTGTTACGGATAAAGATGCTTTTTGGCTGTTGTGCCCAACTTCAACGCCCGTGTTTTCTTTTGTTGCCATTGCAAGGTTAAGTGATGTTAATACTGTTATAGTCATTACACCAGTCAATATGATGATAATTTTTCTCATTTTAATATCCTCCGTTGTCTAAAAGATTTCTTTTACGTTCATTTGACTTTTGAACTGGTTATTCCAATTTTTGCTATAGATTACTAAGACGTCAATTTGGAAGCCTTTATTTACTATGATGTAAATCTCGAGCGTTTTATTCCATTTTTTAATCGTCGTGTATATGTATAATAATATTGGCAGGTTGTGCGCTGTGGAACAAGAAGATTCTATTGCTCAATTTTTCCTTTTTTAGATCAGTCGTTACTACTGGCCCTGAACTACCGGATATTG
>JAFDFH010000372.1 GCA_019309945.1 Deltaproteobacteria bacterium | reverse complement strand
ATAAGTACGCCTCATGATTACAAAATTTGCACGCCTTAAATTTGAACTTTTTACAAAACCGTCTAAATCGGACTTTTTACGAGTTCATCAAATTTGAATATTCAATCTTCCCGATAAAGGTTTTTCCACATTTTAAAGGGAAAAAGATTATATGGTTATATACTCAATATAATACCTGAGCATACTATTGCAATATGTTACTACCAAGGCGTCGGTAAAAATTTTAAGCGACCCATCTTAAGCGCGCGGCGGTAAGGTGGCACCCCGTATATAGCGAACACACGCACGAACCCAAACGGGATCGGTATTGACTGCATGGTACCCGGTATACCAAACAGGAATCAATATATTTTCAATTATTTGAACATATCCTGAATTTCTGCGGCGATGTAGGGCTTGTAAGTTTCATCACCAACAAATTCGGCTTTTCTATTTCCGTCATTAAAATTGATATTCATTGAACAGTTGTATTTTTGTGATGCCGCTTTGACGATCCTGGCCAAAACTTCTAAATTGGTATCTTCAAACCGAATCGGTATTTTGCCTGTAATATTTTTCTGTCGTTTCATTGATTCCTCCTTCTTTTGAATCACTTTTCCGAATGCATCCATTTGCTATCGTTATTTATGGTTTGATCCATGAATTTTCGGTGTTTGGATCAACATACCGAAAGCGGATGTATTATCTTTCATTCATCTTATAGCAAAAAACGTACCAATTACTGCAAATTCGTTTTGTCCAGGGCAAAAACAATAAAAAAATTTTGAATTGATAGGCCCCATATTTGAATGATGTAATGAAAAGATGCAGTTTTTATTTAATAAAATGAAGACAGGGTTGGATTTAGCATGTTGATGGGTTACCGCAAAAGGCTATTTAGTTTTACCGAAGTGCATTACAGTGAGACGAATTGGGTGGTAAAAAAGCCTAACGGAAAAGGGGTACCTATAAAAACTTCTTTAGGTTTCATGGGTATGGCATCAATACATTGACGACACTTTACACCCATTCGCCTCGTCAAAACCATTCTTTACAATCGATTTGCAGGCTGGTAGGTTGTCAGCAAAAAATCGATTTAACTAATTCCCTAAGCATATTCGGCGCCTCATAATTATTTTTGTGTATTTTGTGGCAAAAACTTTTCCCTTGCCATTAATATACCCAGACACGAAAGAGAAAAAATATAAGCATTGTGCCTGGTTCACGTCTTTATGGTAGAAAAAGAACAATGACTAAAGAAGAAAAAAGTTGGATATTATATGATGTGGCAAATTCTGCTTTTGTCCTGATCGTTGTGACGACAGTAATGCCGATCTTTTTTAAAGATGTTGTTTCAAAAGGGATAGCGAGCGCCGTTGCAACCGCGAATTGGGGATTTGCCAACTCATTTGCCTCTTTGATCCTGGCCCTGCTGGCGCCCATTCTGGGTACGATTGCGGATTATAAGTTTTTAAAGAAGAAGTTTTTTATCGTTTTTCTTTCCATTGGAATTTCATTTACCCTGCTTTTAACGATGGTCAAAGAAGGACAATGGCTAATATGTCTGATGATTTTTGTTTTTGCCAGGATCGGTTTTGCTGGAGCCAATTTGTTTTATGATTCATTTCTGGTGGATGTGACCGGGAAAAATCGGATGGACTGGGTTTCATCCTGCGGATACGCCTGGGGGTACCTTGGAGGTGCGATTCCTTTTGTCGCCGTCATCATCTTGATTATCCTGGGAAAATCGCCTGGAAATGCTACCGCGATATCCACAATAGCTGCGAAGGCAGGATTTTTCCTGGTTGCCCTGTGGTGGCTAATATTTTCAATTCCCATCATAAAAAATGTTCAGCAGAACCATTACATCGAACCGGACGAGCATATCGTCCGAGCGAGTTTCAAGCGCCTTTTCAAAACGCTTAAAGAAATTAAAAATTACAGGAATGCCTTTCTTTTTTTAATTGCGTATTTCTTTTATATTGACGGGGTTGGTACGATCATCACTATGGCAACCTCATATGGACGTGATATCGGGCTGGGTGTGAGTATGCTCATTCTGTCGATTCTGATGATACAGATCGTTGCATTTCCTTTTGCGCTCCTGGCTGGGAAACTGGCAGGAAGATTCACGGCCAAAAACATGTTATATGCAGGCATCGGTATTTATATACTGATAACGCTGGTCAGCTTTTTTTTACCTTCAATGCCATCGTTACAAATGAAAATTTTTGTTTTCTGGATACTCGCTTTCCTGATTGCAACCGCCATGGGAGGGGTACAGGCCCTCAGTCGTTCTTTTTTCGGCCAGCTTATTCCGGTGGAACGTTCGGCTGAGTTTTTTGGGTTTTATAATATATTCGGGAAATTTGCTGCGATTACAGGTCCTTTCCTCATGGGCGTTATCGGTCGTATGACCGGGCACACGCGCTATGGCATATTGAGTATTCTCATTTTATTTATTATAGGCGCAATTGTGCTAACAAGAGTCGAAACCGAGAAATTAACCTGAATGAATTCTGTAATCGTTCACTAAACTTCACGGTGCTACATGCCCAAACATATAACCCACTGGATTTTAGCCGAAAAGATTTATCAGGCTATTGAAGGCGATTCAGTCTTAAAAAAAATTATCAATTCTCATAAGTATCTTTATCTAACGGGTGCGGTTATTCTGGACACACCCTTTTTTTTGCTATACGGCCGAGGTGGAAAGGTGATGAATCGTGTGGCCGAAAAGATACACGATACAGCGTATAGCAGTTACGCCATTTTTAAAGATATAATGAACGCTGATGAACACCCTTTGCCGGATGCTGTGCTCGCCTTGTTGTTGGGAATTATTACTCACATTCAAGCAGACGCCGCATTTCATCCCCTCGTGTATTATTTCAGTGGAAAGGGAACTGCAGATAAAAAGGAAAGGGCGCGTCACCATATCCTTGAGGCGTATCTGGATTTGTATTTTAAGGAAAGACTTGGGACCCCAAACAAGGGATTATTTTCAGAAGTTATCAAAAAAATTGAAATGGAAGAAAAAGCCTTTCTGGAAGTTTTGGCGAACCTTTTTTCACTAGACCGGAAAAGCGGTATTAACATGATAAAAAAAGCGCTCAAAATGAATTCCCTTATCCAGGGGATGTTTGACAAAAACATTCCGGTATGGATTTAAGTGACTCTATTTCTCATTTTTATCCGCATCCGAAGCCCGTGCCGGGCACCATGTTTTTGCATCCATTTGATTACCGGCATCCCGTAACCGGTCAAAAATCGAAGGTTTCGCTGAATGAACTGGCTGAACAGACCATTCAGCGAGTTTTAGAGGTGTTTGATGTCGTTGAAAAACATTACGGCAGTAAAAAGTCGCTTTCCGAAGCATTCCTCCGATTGACCGGACCCAACCTTTACACCGGTCTGGAAAATACCCGGAAATCTGATATGCATATCTTCAATACGAAAAAAGAGGTGTTGGAACTGATTTTTTTGTAACTTCTCAAAAACTTATGGTTAAACATACCAGCGGAGTCATCCGGTAATTTTTTTCAAAGCGGGCAACTGTTTGAAGTCGTTTAGGGCGGCTTACAGTGACCCGAACAGCATAAATTGTTGATTGTAGTCTGTTTGTGCTAAGCAACACACTCATTTTAGATCCCGTGTGCGGGTCACTGTTAGGTGCCCTTAACGGCAAGTTTTGGCCGTATTGAAAAAAATTAGCGGATGGCGCAGCGGACCTACCGGAACATATTGAGAAGGTACATTTTTTTTCAACAAAAATGATAGGAGCGTATGATATATGGAAAGCGACGAGA
>JAFDFH010000371.1 GCA_019309945.1 Deltaproteobacteria bacterium | reverse complement strand
CACGATGCAGCAACTTCAAAGTGCCAGTTTATAACTGGTTAACTATGAACTCTGAACCTGATAAACAGGGTAGTTAGTGCCTGAACGAAAACTGCTATTTTCCCCAATTTCGGTGTCAGGCTCAGATTTTAATTAATGTTGCTTACTTAAAGATCGAAAGTCGATTGGTTCCCATGGCTTTTCCAAGGGTGAGAAGTTCTCTGATTTTATTTTCACTATACTCCTAAATTTTCTCTGAATTGTTCCATATGCGAGCGATATTTTGTTAATTCTTCGGCTGACATTTCATCCGGAAACTGAAGTTCTACCTGAGTCAGGATGTTAATAAGATGATTGGCATAGGGTGCCACACCTAAAACCCCCACTTTGCTTCCATACTCCAGCTTAATCTTGCCCAGTGTGAAATCCGTTATGAACTTTCTTTCTTTGCGTAAAATCTTCTTCCATTCCTGAGGGGTAGCCGCCAGCACATAATCCGATTCTTTTTTAGCTTCTTCTTCGGTGCAAAAGGCGATTTTAGTGAGGTCGCCCTTATCAAAAAATGTACTGAAAATGATATCCATGTTGATTCCCCAATTCGGTTCGGCCTTCACTCGGTAACACATTTTGGCCGACACCTTTCTTAATTTTTCCTGGAGATCTGGGTTGGATCGATAAATTTTACCACTTTCTTCAAGCCATTGTGGGGTGCAGTACTGGTATGTTGCCATCGTCATACCTCCATTGGTCTCAATTTCAAATTACGCTACCAGACAAATGGGTTGTCTGATTGCTCACATACTACCATGTATGCTGCGCTGTTTCATCGGATTGGGTCTTGCCCTTGAACCTGATCTGAGATTTTGAAACCACTTCTAGTCATCTGTTTGTTCGAGCTTCGCGATGGCCTCATCCCGCAACGCCTTTTTGAAGAGCTTTTCAGTAACCGTCATCGGTAGCTCTTCACGGAATTCGACAAATTTAGGTATAGCATAGGGGGCTAGATACTCGCTGCAAAAATCACGGATTTCTTTCTCCGTCACCTTTCCTCTGTATTCATCTTTCAACTGGATGACTGCCATAACCCGCTCGCTACCGGGAGTTGTCGGGTCAGGAACACCAATGGCTGCTGCCATATGGACGCCTGGGTGCTTGTAAAGGACTTCATCCACCTCTGTCGTGTAGACCTTCATTCCAGAGACATTGACCATATCTTTGAGCCGGTCGCTCAGATGGAAATATCCGTCTTCATCCATGAAGGCAATGTCGCCGGTGTGAAGCCAGCCATCAGCGGTGAGCCCGGAACCCGGTTCCGGCCAGTAGCCTTTCATGATCTGAGGGCCCCGCACTACCACTTCGCCGGATTTGCCAAACGGTACTTCTTCCCCTGTTTCCGGATCTAACAGCTTGCATTCGGTATCCGGGGACGGAAGCCCCATACCGGTCTTCTCCTTGAGCATAAATCCGGTAACCTTAGAAAAAGCGGAGATATTGAAATGAGTCAAAGGCGAAGTTTCGGTCAACCCGTAGCCTTCCGATATCGGAGTGCCTGCCCCGCAAATTGGAATCACGTTCATCTTACCCACTTTTGCCAGAGCGATGCGCATCAGCTGGGTCGGCACGGTTGGGATCATGAAAGGTCTGTATTTTTGGATATATTCTACCAGCATCTTCGTGTCTCGGGGGTCGGGCATTAGAATGACCCGCAATCCCATAATACTTGCTGCCTGATAGGAGTAATGACCGTATGCGTGAAAGAGAGGAATGGGTAGAAAAAGTGATGCTTTGCCGGCAATTCCCCGCAGCAATGGTTTGAGCATCCATGGAAAACCTTGCAGAATACAGCTGTAGCGGTTAAAATGGGTGACCATGACTCCCTTGGGAACACCGGTTGCTCCGCCAGTAAAAGCCAACTCGCACAGGTCCACTTTGGGGTTAATTTTTACCGGAGTGGAAATGGGATCATGTTCTTCGAGCAAATTACGAAATTCATGGACACCTTCGGGCAGGTTGACCGATACACCTTCAACGTCGTACCCTGCTGTTGAAGTGACAATAATATGTTCGAAGTCACATCGTTTTTTTACACCTAATACTCTTTCGAGGTGTTCTTCCCGGCAGATCAACAGCCGGCTTTTGGAACTGCTTGCCTCATACACCAGCCCATCATCGGAGCGCAGAATACTGGTGGGGACCATTGCAGCCCCGGCCTTCAAGATGGCCCAATCGCTGATGATAAATTCCGGGCAGTTCGGTAAAAATACGCAAATCCGGTCCCCCTTTTCTACACCTAAGCTGATTAGAGCTGTTGTAAGTTTTGCGGACAGGATCTTCAACTCCCGATAAGTTATTTTTCGACCCAGAAAAAGGACGGCCGTTTGTCCGGGGTGCTTTTCGGCGGCAACATCCAGGGTTTTATAAACCGGCTCTTCCGGGTAAGGTGCCAAGCTGTGTTCAAGCTTATAGGGTCCCAGTTTGTAGCTTTTCAACCATGGTTTGTCAGCATAGGCCATAATCACGCTCCAACCAGTAATTTAACTTTCAAGAGTTCATCGACGTACCCCAAACGCCTTCAATGATGTCTTCGAGTTCCAGTTCCTTCAGCTTCTCCACGGTTGGCTTACCCGTGGTTTTATCCCAGCCGCGCAGGTCGTAATAAGCATCTTTGAGCATTTCGAGGGTATCTTTATCAATTCGCATTCCCCGAGCCGGTCCTTCCGGCAGGGGGTCTTCCATCAGTCGTTTCGGCAGTGTATCGGATTCGCGTGTAATCCCTTCTCGCACGCAAAACGCCCGCATGAGATTGTAAACCCGCTCTCCACTTTTTCTGAAATCCTTCTCCCCGAAATCCCATCCGGTGGCATGGGAAATTAGCTGCACGTAATCCTCGGCCGGAAGAAGGATTCCCATAAATTTGCATCCTCCGATACAATCAAACATGGTCAGGGCATTCTCCATATCGACGACAACCTTTGCCTCCATAGGATCGGCCACAAACGGATCTTTTATCGTGCTGTCTTCAACAAGCAGGAAGGGGAGGTCGATAAAAGTCGGTCCCTGGACATAGGCCGTAATGTGGTCACCGCCGCGATTGGCTGTAACATAACCCAAACCGGTAATTTTCGCCGCACGGGGATCATAGGCCGGCAATTCAAGCCCTTTGACATGCATGGCAAAATGCTCCGACCCATGACCCAGTTTCTGTGACATGATTTTAGTGCCTTCAGCCAGCAGGTCGCCAATGCCTTCACGTTTGGCAATTTTATCGATCAGATGGACAACAAGTTCGCTGTTACCGAAAGTAAGCTCGAGTCCGTCGGTTTGATCATTTGTGAGAATTCCTTTTTCATAACACTCCATAGCAAAGGCGATGGAAGATCCCGTGGTGATCGTGTCCAGTCCATATTCATTGCACAGGTAGTTGGCCATGGTAATCGCATTCATGTCAGCAACTCCGCACTGCGCTCCCAATGTGTTCACTGTTTCATATTCAGGGCCTTCCCCTCGGTGACCCTTCCATTGCCCCTCACGAATTTCGGTTCTCCGGCCACATGAGATGGGACAGGCAAAGCAATTGACCCCTTTGACAAAGACTTTGTCGGTTAGCGTTTGGCCATTGACTTCTTCAATGCTTTCAAAAACGCCTTCCTGCCAGTTGCGGGTAGGATAGCCCCCACGGGCATTGACCATATCGGAAAGCATGTTCGTGCCGAAGGCATCGAAACCCACCTTTAGCAATGACTCATCCAACAGTTCAATCTGTTTCCTGGCGATTTTCCTGAAGGTATCTTTATTTTCCAACTTTATATCTGCTTTGCCACCACAGGCTACTGCCTTTAGTCGTTTGGCACCCATCACCGTCCCTAAACCGCAGCGACCCACAGCCCGGTGTTTGTTGTTCATAATAGCAGCATAGCGTACAAGATTTTCTCCACCCGGTCCGATGGAGGCGATGGTCAGATTTTTCTCGTAAGTTTCCTGGATCAAGTCTTCGGTTTCCGGCACGATTTTACCCCATAGCTGGACGGCATCACACAGTTCGGGTTGACCGTCGATGATCCTCAGATAAACCGGCGTCGTTGAAACACCCTCAAAAATGATACCGTCATAACCGCTTTGTTTCAACGCCGGTCCGAAGCTACCCCCGGAATTACCATGACCCCAAATGCCGGTTAAAGGTGATTTGGACACAACGGAATATCGGGCCGCACTGGCCGAAGCGGTTCCGGTAAGTGGTCCTGTCATAAAAATCAGTTTGTTTTCCGGTCCCAGGGGATCGACACCTCGGGGTACTTCATCGTAAAGGTAGCGAGTTGCCAGCCCGGCCCCTCCAATAAATTTCTTGGCCCAATCCAGTCGGAGGTTTTCTTCAGAAATAGTACCATCGGATAAACTAACTCTTAAGATCTTGCCCATGAACGCATTCGACATAATTACACCTCCGCTGCCAATTTATTATGCAGTGACCTGCGCGCATATCTTCAAAGTCGATTTCGATAGAAAACATCATGCTAATAAAATCTTCTTTGGCCATATACCCACAGTTGTTATGGTTTTTGGGACTACGTAAAGTCAAGGTAAAGGTTGATAAAAGTAATGCAAGATAGTGCCTGAACGAAAACTGCTATTTTCCCCAATTTCTGCGTCAGGCTCAGATTTTAATCCTCAAAATACGCTAATGTATTCCTGCGGTTAAAATCTTTGCCTTCCTTGAACTTGGAAAAACGATCTAGTGTCCGTCCAGAAACGAGGATTTTTGTTCGAGATCAAGGCCTGCGAAAAATTTTACCGCAGGCATATAGTTGATATTCCGAGGATAAAATTTTGAGCATAACGCAGAG
>JAFDFH010000370.1 GCA_019309945.1 Deltaproteobacteria bacterium | reverse complement strand
AGGCAACCATCCTGGCACCACCCTCCTGGAGTACCTGGATGAACTCCGGTAACGTCTTGGCGGCCCCCTTCAAAGTAATTTTTTCCGCGCCACCATTTTTGATAATATTCAGGCCAGCCATCGTAAAAAACATGTTGACTTCCATCTCCATTGCGAGTGCGCCTGCGCCTATCATAAATGGTGCGAACGCTTTCTGGGGTTCATCTGATCCTAAAAAAATCCACATTTTACTTGCCATTGTTTACCTCCTTCTTCCTTTTTAAGATTTATATTAAGGATTTCACATTGTTCCGCATCAACATCACTCCGCACACCGGGCGATCAAGGTGGATAGATCCTCAACATCCGCCCCCGCCCGCTTTAGATTGCCAAAGCATATGGGACACATGGCAATGATCGGTTCTCCGGTGGATTCCAATTCCCCGATCCTTCGATTGGCAACTTCCGAAGAAAGCTTGGGAGAAATAGACTCTGCCGGTCCTCCACAGCAATTGGTAAAAAGCCCGGAATTTTTTACCGGTACACATTCAACACCTAAACCCTTGAGAACTTTTTGCGGCACATCCGCCAATTCCAAATATCTTCCATAGAAACAGGGATCGTGGAGCGTAACACGTCCATTTCCATTACTGGATTTAAAATTAACCAGTTCAAAATAGGTCTTCACTTCAAAAGTTTCACCGGTGTATTTCGGGAAGAGGACCTTCATGGCATAGGTGGTATGGGGGTCAACCGTGATGAGTTTTTTAACCCCGGCCTGCTTTAATTTTGCGACAACATATCTGGCATGCTCGACAAAACTTTCCTGATCTCCCAAATCGTAAAGCAAGATGCCGCTGTAATTATCCAGCTTGGGGTTGTAATAGAAGTCAACATTTGATTTTGTAAGGATCTTGGTGATATTTTGTAACATACCGTTGAACTTCTTCTTTTCTTTTCGGGACGTCATAAAGGCGAGCCCCAACCCGGACAGACGTTTCGGTGCAAATTTGCCAAAACGTATAAATCGAGCCAAAAATGTATCTTCAAGCCGCTCCAGATAGTGGGTCGATTTTTCGATATAGGGCATAAACTGGTACATTAATCCGGTAAAAAGGAGGGTGTCGCCCTCCCGGGGAACCGTTGCCTTTTTCCACCAATTATTGACCACCGGTTTTGGCATACCGAACGGATTCCTCGTTTTCCTGACATTGCCGGCGATGAGGTCAATAATATCCTTTGGATTGTACATTTTCAGGACCTCCTCCAATTATCAACAACAAAGCGTTTTAATCCAAGAATAACCTCTCCGGGGTCAGCCTCCCGGGGGCAGGTTTGCGTGCACAGTCCGCAATGGAGGCAACGCCAGAGTTCGCTGGCATTTTCCAAAATGCGATCCTTGGCACCCAGTTGGATGTAACGGATCATTTTCCTCGGAAAATGTTCGTAGATCAAGGGGCATATTGCGGCACATGTCCCGCAGTTGAAGCATTCCAAAGCGGTATCTTCTCCAAATTTTTTCATCTCTTCGAAAAATTCAGGATTAACCAATGTCATGGGTATCCTCCTCTTTTGCTGAACCTTGAGACAGCACATATCGGAAATAGCCGTCATCCTTCTCGGCTTCCACCACCTCACCATATTTTTTCAGGGCGGCGATATACCAGAGCACCTCGGATGAAGGAATCCCTGTTGCTTCTGCGATCTGAGGTACGGTTCCGACATCGTTGTTCATCTTTGCTCTTATGGCTTCGATGTCTTTTTTTTGTTGCTTCATTTTACCGGAAGCCTCCGCGATCTGTTTTTTGCGAGCGGCACGGAGTTGTTTCATGGCTTCTTTTTTGGCTTTCTTTTCCTC
This sequence comes from Deltaproteobacteria bacterium, assembly GCA_019309945.1. Taxonomy (GTDB): domain Bacteria; phylum Desulfobacterota; class Desulfobacteria; order Desulfobacterales; family JAFDFH01; genus JAFDFH01. The sequence goes on along the minus strand of JAFDFH010000370.1, from coordinate 1,464 downwards.
TTCCACTTGACTCATTGGCTATCCTTTTCTGCAGTCATGCTTCAATTGACCTGTAATAAACTGAAACGTTTTGAAACCGGCTCTCAAGACATCAAATTGCCACTTCATCTGCAACGATCCGATCGACCATGGCCTCATATTGCTTCAACACCCAACCGTTGACATCAATGGCATTTTCAGGGCATACGGCAACACATGCGCCACAGCCCAAACACAGGGCCGATGTCACCTGAGCCCTCTGAACCTTCTTGCCATCTATGTCCATCTCCACTAAAGTCAACGCGCCTTCATTTAAACAGGCTTCCACACAGGCCCCGCTACCCTGGCATTTATGAATATCCACTTCCGCAACAAAAGGATCGAGTTCCACATATCCGCGGCCAAGTATAGCGGATGCTTTCACGGCCGCACCGGCAGCGCCGGTACAGGCCTCGCCCACATCCATGGGGGCCTGGCAGGTTCCTGCCAGAAAAATACCGGCGACGGCCAACTCAACCGGCCGCAGTTTCGGGTGCACTTCCAGCAGGAAGCGTTCGACGCCTACGGGAAGTTTCATCAGGTCAACAAGTTCGGACACATTATTCGGCTCCATCCCTGTTGCGAGCACCACAAGGTCAACCGGTACATGGACTTCTTCGCCAAACGTCAGGGTGTCCACCACTTCGATCTGCAACGGAAAATCATCTGCAACGGGATTTTTTATGACTTTTGGGGATTCTTCAGCTTCAAAGCGCAGGAAAACCACCTTGTTCGCCGAAGCCTGATTGTAAAGTTCTTCCTGACCCCGGGCATAGGTACGAATGTCCCTATAAAATTCAAATACACGGGTTGCGGGATAATTTTCACGAATTTTGTTTGCCTCATGGAGGGTGACGGAACAACAGGTTCGCGAACAGTATTCATTCAGGTTGCCCGATTCATCGCCCTCATGGATCCCGGGAATCATTCGGCTGCCAACACAGTGGATCATGGCAACACTTCGTATCTTTTTGCCGTTGATCACCAACGTATTGCCGTCGGTCTCGTTTGCAGCCAGATTCTTAATGAGTTCAGGAAGCGTTATAACCTCTTCAAATTCACCATAGCCGTATTCCCCGGTGTTCGGGGTATAGGGTTTAAAACCCGTTGCCAGCACGATCACGCCGGTTTCAATGGTTAATTCTTTACTGGCCTCAGGAATATCTCCGGGGTAGACGCCGATAAAGGGAACGAACTCTCCAGGGCTTTTGCCTGACTCCCCAAAATGTTTGAGTTTGTCCTGGTCGTCATCCGACTCGGGCGGCTGTATTTTAATTGTGAGTTTGAAATTGCCGACGTAGCCTTCAAAAGCGACCACATGAGCACCCGTATGGACCGTAATTAAAGGGTCATTCAAGACGTTGACAGAAAGTTCTGAAATAATATCGGCGGCGCTAGCCCCTGTCGGTGCAAGCCGATCCAACTGAGCCGTTCGTCCCCCAAGAA
>JAFDFH010000369.1 GCA_019309945.1 Deltaproteobacteria bacterium | reverse complement strand
ATTTTTATCAGAAACAGCTTTTGCGGTACCCTCGACTTTTTTCATCAAATCCGAAGGCACAGTCTCTTTTAAGAGTTTAACAAGTGAAACCCGCAAAAAGAACCAGAGCAGAAATCCAAAAAGACCTAATATCCCTGTGAAAATGGGTATTATGGAAAACTTAACATGATATAAATCCATGGATATTTGACTGGCTATCATTTTTATTTCAGGGAGAGTTGCATCCGATTTTATCAATAATAAAACCTTTGCATTCATCGCATCTAAACCAAAATATAACGCCAACTGGACCACGAATAACAATATAACGGTGAAGAACATTATCAAAATAAATGAACGACGTGAAAATAACCGGGCAATATCCATTTTCTTCTCCCTTTTACAATTTCAGTAATTAGATGAACCAGTTGCAAAACGTTTCAGTTTGTTCAAGCTCAAGGAAGGTGATCTGAGGCGGATTAACCACAGGAATACATTGCGTATTTCAAGGATTAAAATTTGAGCCGGACGCAGAAATTGGGCAAAATGGGACGTTTTGAAATTGGCTCAGATGTTTTAGGGTTTTCCTTGTCATTGGTGGCATGATATGATATTTTTTCAACCAATAGCGTAAACGATTTTCCATCCGGCATCCAGAATCTGACCCGTAGAAGCCGTTTTGTCAACCGGAAGTTTCAGATTGGTAAAATTAAAGAGCCGGTTTCAAAACGTTTCAGTTTGTTCGAGGTCAAGGAAGGCGAAAATTTTAACCACAGGAATACATTTAGTATTTCGAGAATTAAAATTTGAGCCTGACGCAGAGATTGGGCAAAATGGGACGTTTTGAAACTGGCTCTAAAGGATAACAGTTTTCTGGATGTGTTGTATATTTTGATTTCAATCCAAGCGCATATTCTAAAATGTTTGGTTGTGGGAAAGATGGCGATAAATGACAATCGTTAGAAATAAGTTCGATTTTGAAATCGGTTACCTTATAAAAAGTCCCTGCCGAGAATGTCATGCAAGGACAAATTTCCCGGGGTGCATAGACGACTGCAATATGCTTGACGAAATCCAAACGCTTTTGGCGCAGGGGATATCGTGCTCACGAAATTTTTCTGCGCTTGAATCATATGCCTTGTTATTTGAGGGTTTGGAAAGAAAATAACCGAAAGACTTTTTCTTTTGGAGGGCCATGACAATATCGGATCAATTATCATCTCCTTTTTATGATATATCTGAAAAGGATCCGGGCAATGTTGTCCTTCACCTGAAAGGACGGATGGATATTAAAACCTCAGCTCCTATCCTAAAAAAACTCCGTTCAGCGATAAAATCCACCCCACCACTTTCCCTGACCATCGACCTTGGCAAAGTGTCTTACATTGATGATTTTGGAGCCCTCGTTCTGCTTGAACTAAAGCAGGAAATGATCGCCAAGGAGGGTAAATTCAGCTATATCAATGCGCAAAATAAAATAAAAGAATTCCTAACCATCGTAAACTTCGAATCGCAAAGCGATTGCCCCCCGCCCTTACAAAAACATACGCCCAATTTCGTCATACGTTTTGGTAGCGCAGCAATACGACATCTGCGCAGCATACGATATATGATTTCCTTTCTCGGATCAGTGATCATCCAGCTCATCCGTGCCTGCCTTCATCCAAAATCGTTGCGAATAAATGATACCATCACATTCATGCAGAAAACCGGCGTTGATGCCATTCCGATAGTGGCACTGATAAGCTTTCTGCTCGGGCTGGTCATGGCCTTTACGTCCTCGATCCAGCTTAAACAATTCGGGGCCAATATCTATGTTGCCTCCCTTGTCGTATTCGCGATGGTATCTGAACTGGGACCCATAATGACGGCTATTATTGTGGCGGGGAGGTCAGGTTCCGCTTATGCCGCTGTAATAGGAACCATGAGGATTTCCGAAGAAATTGATGCGCTGTTTTCCATGGGATTCCAGCCGACACTGTTTCTGGCGGTTCCAAGGATTATTGCCTCAGTTATTGTGGTTCCCATCTTGACGCTCTTCTCAGATATTTTTGCTGTGGCCGGAGGGCTTTTGGTCGGTGTATTCATGCTGGACTTGACACCAAGTACCTATATTGCCCAGACCCTTGAAACGCTCACCCTTTTTGAAGTCATGTGGGGTCTTATGAAAAGCGTGGTGTTTGCCATTATTATCGCCTGGATCGGATGTCTGCGAGGGTTTGAAACCAGAGGCGGAGCCGCTTCAGTAGGCAATGCGGCCACATCCGCAGTTGTCAGCAGCATATTTTTGATCATCCTTTTTGATTCATTTTTTGCGATTATTCGAAGTTATTGGGGCTAGATATCGAACTATGGAAAATGAACCGATTATCAAGGTAAGAAACCTAATTGCCCAATACGGTGAAGATGTTATCCTTGACAATATTACTTTTGATATATTCAAAGGAGAAGTTTTTGTAATCCTTGGTGCCAGCGGATGTGGGAAAAGTACATTACTCCGACATATCGTAGGACTCGACCGCGCCGTAGCCGGTAAAGTGATCATTGATGGTGTCGATATCACTTCCTGTACGGACAATGCATTCCATAACACCTTAAGAAAGATAGGAATCCTATTTCAAAGCAGTGCCTTGTTCGGCTCCATGACCATTGCGGAAAACATAGCGCTTCCGATTGAAGAATATTCTGATCTCCCCAAAAACGCAATCGATCATCTTGTCCGGATGAAACTCTGCATGGTGGACCTGGGCGGATATGAAAATTATTTACCATCTGAAATCAGCGGTGGAATGAAAAAAAGGGCCGGACTCGCAAGAGCCCTGGCCCTAAATCCCGAAATCGTGTTTTTCGACGAGCCGACTTCAGGTCTTGACCCTGTCAGTTCTGCAGAAATCGATGAGCTAATTCTGAGTATTAACAAAATTATCGGCACGACCATAGTGGTTGTGACCCACGAGCTTGATAGCATTTTTAGTATTGCCCAAAGGGTGATCATGCTGGATAAAAGCACAAAAGGGATAATTGCCGAGGGCGATCCTCGCTTGCTGAAGGATAATGCTGACAACTTGTCCGTCAGACATTTTTTCAACCGACAGCTCCAGGCCGAACGACCGCGTATTCACAACTGACCACAGGTCGTTTAAGGGAAACGGGGATTAGGCATTATATAGGTAACTTTGACCCCTAACCCCGGCACCCCGGTATAGAAATATTGTAACCGGTAACCGTTCACGGCTTGAAACTTGAAATTGGAAAATAGAAATTGGGGCGAGATGAAACGAGTTTACGAGTTGGATATCTACAAACTGGCAGAAAAGTTATCAGACATGGTCTGGCACGGCTTTGATAAGTGGGACAAAAGGGTTCAGAACAACGTGGGCTATCAGACAATACGATCATCCGACAACATAGCTGTAAATATAGCGGAAGGAGTCAATTTTCGGTTGTCATTTCGAGGGTATGGTCGGTATACTTCCGCTGACAGGAAAAAGTTTTATCTATATTCAAGCGGTTCACTTGAAGAAACCAAATCATGGTTGCGAAAACTCATCAGAAGAAAAGTTTTATCTGAGCCAAACACGACAGAATATAAAGCAATAGTTAAAAAACGCGGCCCCCAATTGAATGCGTTCATCAACAGTACAAAAACATAAAGGCCAAATTTCCAATTTCTATTTTCTAATTTCAACGTTCCGTGAACGGTTACGAAATATTCCAAAAGTAAAATTACTTTGGAGGAAATAATTGTGGCTACAAAAAAAACCCAATTCAGTGTGGGTCTTTTTTTAATTTTTGGACTTGCTACCGTAACGATCGCCGTCGTGTGGCTTGGGATGTCTCATTATTTTGAAAGGGGACAGTATTATGTCGCGTACTTTGACGAATCGGTTCAAGGGTTGGACAACGACTCTCCCGTAAAATACAGGGGTGTAACCACCGGTCGGGTTGAAAGTATTGGTGTTGCCCCGGATGCCACCCTGATTCAAATCGTTATGAAAATTGAACCCAAATTGAAAAATAGAGCAAACATCGTCGCCCAACTTAAGTCTGTGGGAATAACTGGTATTATGTTTATTGAACTGGATCAAAAAATTAAAGATGAACCGGACGTTTCCCCAAGGCTAAGGTTTCCTTCTAAATATCCGGTTATAGCCACAAAGCCATCCGGCATAAAAATGTTCATCGATGGAGTCAGCGATCTACTCAAGCAGATGAAAGAGCTGGATGCAAAGGTAATCGCGAAAAACTTTAATACGACACTGGACTCAATCAACCATGCCCTCAAAGAAGCCCAGATCGGAGGACTCGTATCTGATATCCGCGCATCCTTTAAGCAGATCGAAAAAATCCTCGATGAAAAAAAATGGGAGAAATCTTTAGATTCTATTGAAAAGGCAGCGTCAACCTTCAATACCTTCTCAGGGAACGCCGATAAAGCGGTCTTGAGTATAAACCAGGTTATGGTTGGGCTTGACAAAAATATCAAAGATATTGAAAAAGAGTTTAGGAAAGCAATATCTGATTTGAGCCTTGCCATGGAAAACGCCAATACGTTTATTGAAAAAGGATCCGGCCTTATCGTTCATACAGACGACCGCTTCTCCAGTCTGCATCGTCATCTGTTGATTTCGCTGAATAACCTTGATCGGGCCAGTGAAAATTTAAACCGATTTCTAGAGCGGGTTGCCGACCAGCCCTCCTTGCTGATTTTCGGGGAACCACCCCCGTATAGAGCGGTCGAACCGATTCACTAGTAGAGACCCGTTGGTCAAAATGGGGTGTAATTCAGACATTCAATCCTTACCAGCGGGATTTGAAGATCAGGTGTCAGGTGTCAGGACAGAGGAATGTAAGAGCGGAAACCCAAAACCTGAACACGGACACCTAACACCTGGATTATTTAAGCTAAATCACCAACAGTCTTGATTTACACCCGTCAGAGTGTTTTGTATGTAGAATGCGGATCCAATTTCTCTGCGGTCAGCGGAAAATAACCAGAAAAATTATTCTCCGCTTCACATAACTTCTCAAAAACTTATGGTTAAACATACCAGCGGAGTCATCCGGTATTTTTTTTCAAAGCGGGCAACTGTTTGAAGACGTTTAGGGCGGCTTACAGTGACCCGAACAGCATAACATGTTGATTGTAGCCTGTTTGTGCTAAGCGACACACTCATTTTAGATCCCGTGCGCGGGTCACTGTTAGGAGCCCTTAACGGAAAGTTTTGGCCGTATTGAAAAAAATTACCGGATGGCGCAGCGGGGCTACCGGAACATATTGAGAAGTTACCGCATCATTGCGTCTCAAACGAAGCAGGTGGTAATAAATATTTGGATTTAAGCCAAAGCCAGAAGTCAGGAGCCAGAAGTCAGGAGCCAGAAGTCAGGAGCCAGAATAGGATGATGTTGCTTCGTGCCTACACATTTTATATTTTCCGGTTGAGCCGAAGGCGAATACCTTATTCTGAATTCGGTCTCCTGAATTCTGTATTCTT
>JAFDFH010000065.1 GCA_019309945.1 Deltaproteobacteria bacterium | reverse complement strand
AATTTTTTTCAATACGGCCAAAACTTGCCGTTAAGGGCGCCTAACAGTGCCCCGCGCACGGGATCTAAAATGAGTGTGTCGCTTAGCACAAACAGGGTACAATCAACAATTTATACTGTTCGGGTCTCTGTAAGCCGCCCTAAACGGCTTCAAACAGTTGCCCGCTTTGAAAAAAAATACCGGATGACTCCGCTCCATAAGTTTTTAAGAAGTTACCCTTTCTATTTTTATTAACCCGGGAACATCGGCTTTTTTTTATGAAAATCGGTTGCCTGCTCGAAATTGAAAGCCACTTTTAAAAGGGTTTCCTCGTCAAAATGCTTCCCCATGATCTGGAGCCCGATCGGCAGGCCCTCTGAGGAAAAACCGCAGGGGACCGCAATGCCCGGTATGCCGGCGAGATTTGCCGATAGCGTAAATATGTCGGATAGATACATGGTCAGTGGGTCATCAGTCTTTTCCCCGATTCTAAAAGCCGGTGTCGGTGCCACCGGCGACAAGATGACATCACAGGTTTCAAAGGCTTTTTTAAAATCTTCTATAATCAGGGTTCGAACCTGGGACGCCTTCCCGCAATAGGCATCGTAATACCCTGCGGAAAGCGCATAGGTCCCGATAATGATACGCCGCTGAACTTCGGGACCAAATCCTTTTGACCGGGTGCTTTTATACATTTCCATCAAGCTGTTTTGGTTTTTATCCCTTAAACCATACTTTACCCCATCGTATCTGGCCAGGTTTGAACTGGCTTCGGCCGGTGCAATCACATAATAAGCCGCCACTGCATATTGCGTATGGGGCAAAGAGACTTCAACGCGCTGGGCACCCATGTCTTCAAGAGTCTTGATAGCGTTTTCGACGGCCGCCAAAACTTCGGGATGGAGCCCTTCAGTGGCGTTGTACTCCCCGGGAATACCGATACGAAAACCCTTTAACCCGTCATCAAGGGAGGAAGTGTAATCCGGTCGATCCATTGGTACGGAGGTGGAATCCGAAGCATCATACCCGGCGATTGCATTCATCAGCAGGGCACTATCCCCGACGTTTTTTGTCAGGGGACCGATCTGGTCCAGGGAGGAAGCAAAGGCGACCAGCCCGAACCGGGAAACCCTCCCGTATGTGGGTTTCATCCCTACCACGCCACAGTGGGATGCGGGCTGGCGAATGGATCCGCCGGTATCTGAACCCAGGGCTCCCAGGCACATATCGGCAGCCACGGCGGCCGCGGACCCGCCGCTTGAACCGCCCGGAATTCGGGTCAGGTTCCATGGATTGCGGGTCCGTTTTATAGCTGAGTTCTCGGTCGATGAACCCATTGCAAATTCGTCCATGTTTGTTTTTCCGATCACCACGGCACCGGCCTGTTTCAGTTTTTTGATGACCGTTGCATCGTATGGCGGTATGAAATTTTCAAGAATCCTTGAGGCACAGGTGGTTTTTACCCCTTTGGTGCAGATGAGATCCTTGATTGCCAAAGGGATGCCGGTCAGCGGAGAAACGTTTCCCTCAGAAATGGCTTTATCCGCAAGCTTTGCCTGGTCTAATGCCGATTCCGTAGCGACGGTGATATAGGCTCCTACTTTTTCCTCAACATCATCGATGCGATCCAGGACCGCCCGAGTCAGCTCCACCGAGGATATCGCTTTCTTCTTTAAAAGTTTAAGGGCTTCTCCTATATTGAGTTCATGTAGATTCATGCAATTCTAACTCCTAAGACACTCTACTTTCTATCCGATTATTTTTGGAACGATAAAATTTCCATCCTCCTTTTCAGGGGCATTGGCCAGTGCCGTGTCTCTGTCAAGATGTTCTCTCTGCGTGTCTTCCCGAAAGGCGTTGGTCAGCGAAATCGCGTGCGAGGTTGGCCGCACGCCTTTTGTATCCACACGGTTGAGGGTATCGACATATTCCAGGATGGTGCCGATTTGACTTGCAAATTTTTCGATGGAGGCGTCATCCAGATCCAGGCGGGCAAGGTTTGCCACGTAAACGACCTCTTCCTTTGTTATTTTCATAATATGTTCCTACCTTTGGTTTATGACAATGATTTAGTGGTTTCGGATATTCAAACAAAACACTAAACACGCTATTGTTTAATCACAATAGCCTTAAATCCCTCTTTTTTCAACCGGTTCAAAGTGCTTTGGGCCTCATCCCGGTTTTGAAAAAACCCTACCCTTATCCTGTACCAGATCCCTTTATCGGGTATTTGGACGAAGACGCGGTAGGCGGGATATCCCTTTTTTTTAAGCTGCGCTGTCATTTTGTCGGCAACTAAGGCGTCCTTGAGCGCTGCAACCTGAATGGTAAAGCGATCGTCTGTTTTGGCCTTTCTAACGCCATGGGCTGTCTTTTCCTTCTGAATGACTTTAGGTTCAACTGCCTTTTCCGGCAAAGATTTTCTTTTTTGTGAAGAAATATCCGCGTGAAAATTGTCATAAGTTTCGGGATTGTTCCGGGACCGTTTTAAGGCTTCGTAAAAACCAAGATCCGACCCTTGGTCTAAAACATCCGGATCGATTTTGAATTTCTTTTTTTCCTTCTTGAGGATGACTTCTCTTAGATCGGCCAGTTCTTTTTGAAGTTTTTGAATATCAAAATGCACCGGCGTGGTCCCTCGGCCCACGAAGATCCCGAGCAGAAACATCCACGCGGAAATAAAAAAAATTAAACAAATCCACAAGGCATACCCTTTGCGTTTGGGCGCAGAGGACGCTTTTTTCTTCGGCAATGGTTTTTTATTGTTTTTTACCAATTACTATGAACCCCATAAGCGCTAAGTTGTCTTGTAAATGTTCATACGTTGCATTTATGCCGACGGGCTTGTTTAAAGAGATGAACATCGAACATATTAAAAGATGAACGTCCAACATCGAACATCGAACGTCCAACATCGAATAATGATGTCGCTCCGCTCCTCAAACTATTAAAAATCGAATAAAAAAACCAATGTCGAACTTTGAATGGCTATTTCTGTTTCTTCATCTTTTCCCATTTAATATTCGATGTTGGACGTTCGATGTTCATTTTTTCTTCAGTAAACCTTCTGCTGTTTCCCGGCGTAAAAATTACATCGTTTCAGGGGCTGATACCCCCAGGAGGGTCAGGCCGTTGCGGATGACCTTTTTAATCGCCAGGACTAAGTAGAGCCGGCCCCCGGTTAAAACGGGATCATCGGTCAGGACCCGGTGTTTATTGTAATAGGCATGAAAAGCGGCTGCAAGGTTCATGAGATAAAATGCGATGCGATGGGGTTCCATAAATTCCGCACTGGATCGGACGATCTCAGGATAGCGGGCCATGGTTTTTATCAGCTGGATCTCCTCGGGTTCCTTTAATAAGGCGATGGCATTGGCGTCCCATTTAATGTTTTTTATTCCCCTTTCGGCCGCCTTGCGGGCGATACTCGATATCCGGGCATGAACGTATTGAACATAGTAAACGGGATTGTCATGGGTCTTTTTCTTGGCGATCTCCAGGTCAAAGTCCAGGGGGCTTTCATAATGACGGGTAAGGAAAAGAAACCTGGCCGCGTCACGCCCGACTTCACTGATAACATCATTTAAGGTAACAAATTCACCGGCCCGGGTCGACATGGCAACCGGTTCGCTACCCCTCAGAAGATTGACCAGCTGAACCAGAATGACGTTAAACTGATCTCGTTTCCGGCCGGAAGCCTCTATTGAAGCCATCATCCGCGCAATATAACCATGGTGGTCAGCACCCCATACATCGATCACGCGCTCAAAACCGCGATCGAATTTCTCCTGGTGATACGCGATGTCCGATGCAAAATAGGTGGTCTGTCCGTTTCCTCTGACCACTACGCGATCCTTTTCATCTCCGAAATCGGTCGTACGAAACCAGAGTGCGCCATCCTTCGCATAGATGATTGCCCGGCTGCGAAAATCGTGGATGACTTCATCCACCTTGCCGGAATCATAAAGGCTCTGCTCACTGAACCATCGGTCGAATTCCACGCCGAAATTTTTTAGATCTTCTCTGATGCCTTCAAGAATTTTTTCAGCCGCAAATCGCGCAGTATAATCAATGGCTTCCCTTTCGCTCATGGCGAGAAGATCATCCCCTTTGCCGTCCTTTAGGTTTATGGCCAGATCGCGAATATAGTTCCCCTTGTAACAGTTGTCGGGAAAAGAGATTTTTTCTCCTGACAACGCCTTAAGATGCAGGAAAACCGATTGCCCTAAAGTGTTTATCTGGGTTCCCGAGTCATTAATATAATATTCTTTTTCAACATGATATCCGCAAAAGGAAAGGATGTTCCCCACACTGTCGCCTACCACTGCACCGCGTCCATGACCGACATGCAGCGGGCCGGTTGGATTGGCGCTTACAAATTCCACCTGGATTTTTTTGCCCTTGCCGATATCGGTGGCACCGTAGGCGGTATCCTCCTCATGAACCTTTTGTAAAAAACAATGCCAGGATCCCGGGTTTATGGAAAAATTGATAAAGCCGGGTCCTGCAATTTCTGTTCGGGCAAGTATCCGTTCAGGGTCTTCCAAATGCTTTAGAAGGACCTCCGCAATCTTTCTCGGCGGCATCTTCTGGATGGATGCCATCACCATTGAAACATTCGTTGAAAAATCACCGTGGGCCTCTATTTTGGGTTCGTCGACCTCCACATTCGGAATTTCCGGTGAGGGCAGATCCCCTTTTTTGTAGGCGGCCATCGCGGCCTGAGAGATGATATTTTTGATCCGTTGCTTCATTTTTATATTATCCAGCTGTTGGGTAATCCATAGTGGGCACAGATTTTCCCGGAATTATTATTTTTACCACGATGAGCTGTGTCGATCTTGGTCCAAAACGGGTTCCAATTCATAAAGACTTTTCATATCCAAGTCAAGACGCTTTGCCTTCTCATATCCCCATGCATAGTTGCACAACAGCTATGGGCTTTGCTTTTTATTTTTTCTATGTTAATGTTTTCTATCAAAAAAGTGGGTAACTTCTCAATATGTTCCGGTAGGCCCGCTACGCCATCCGGTAATTTTTTTCAATACGGCCAAAACTTGCCGTTAAGGGCGCCTAACATAGACCCGCGCATGTGATCTAAAATGAGTGTGTCTCTTAGCATAAACAGGTTATAATCAACAATTTATGCTGTTCGGGTCACTGTAAGCCGCCCTAAACGGCTTCAAACAGTTGCCCGCTTTGAAAAAAATGACCGGATGACTCCGCTGGTAGGTTTAACCATAAGTTTTTGAGAAGTTACTCGAAATTTCTACAAGTTGGTGAAAATACAAGTATTTTAATTGCCATAACCGCCTGTCAAGGCAGATGAAAGCGAAAATGACCGGCGGGTTTTCACAGATTAATTGTGATGAAAAATCAGATCGACTTTTTGTTCCCCAAGATCGTGCGTTATTAATGATTTTACCGTACACTCTATCTGCCTGATTTTTTTTTAAACCCATCCTTTTCATATTTTTACATGCAGGCTTCAGGCATTAAACTATTTGACAGTATTGAATTATATTTGTATAACCTCCAAGACCGTTTCTGATTCCTGACACCTCTTCGTTATAGGGTCAACAAACGAGGCAGCATCCGTGATGATACCGCCCTTCTTATTCAGAATCAAGGGCAGTACATATTTTATGCGTATCTGTTCATCCCAGCGTTTACTGTAAACATCTTTGCTAAATAGTGCCCGAACGAAAACTAGATCGTTTTTCCAAGTTCAAGGAAGGCGAAGATTTTAACCGCTGGAATACATTAGCGTATTTTAAGGATTAAAATCTGAGCCTGACGCCGAAATTGGAGAAAATAGCAGTTTGCGTTCAGGCGCTAAATACAATTTTCGAAACGCATATTTGCATGGGGGTACCGTTGGTTTCCTTTGAAACGGTCAGAAAGAAATTAGGAGTAATTTAAAAGTAATGAATAGCAAAATTATTGGAACCGGTTCTTATTTACCTGAAAAGGTTATAACGAATTTTGATTTAGAAAAATTGGTTGATACCAATGACGAATGGATCAGAACACGAAGCGGTATCGAAAAACGACATATTGCGGATGAAAAAGAAGCCACATCTGATTTAGCCGCCCAAGCCGCGATGAATGCGCTGAAGGCCGCTAATTTAAAAGCATCTGAGATCGATTTAATTATTATTGGTACACTGACACCAGACAAATTAATGCCTTCAACAGCATCGCAGGTTCAGCGAAAAATTAATGCCAAAAATGCGACTGCTTTTGATATTGCCGCCGCCTGCTCCGGATTTATTTATGGTATTGCCATAGCAGACCAATTTATAAGGTCTGGTTTTTATCGCAATATTGTAATCATTGGCGCTGAAACATTAAGTCGTTTCCTTAATTGGAACGATCGCAACACGTGTGTTCTATTTGGTGACGGGGCCGGCGCTGTGGTCCTTTCCAGAAACAGCGATGGTAATAAGGGAATCATAAAAACCATTCTTGGAACAAATGGATTTAAACCTGCCGAATGGCTGGATATCGAAGCCGGCGGGTCCTATAAACCGGGCGGCACCTATACGAATAATAATAGTGACTATTTTATTCGAATGAATGGCCGGGAAATATTTAAATTCGGTTCCAAGATTCTTGTAAGCTCCATACTGGAAATATTAAAAAAAAGCCATTTATCGATTACCGATATTGACTATATCATTCCACATCAAGCAAACATGCGCATTACCCAACATGCCGCAAGTGCATTAAAAATAAATGAAGATAAATTTATTATGAATATTAATGAATGTGCCAATACATCCGCGGCTTCGATTCCAATCGCTTTAGATCAGGCCGTTAAATCAGGAAAAATTAGCACCGGTGATCGTTTGATTTTAGTTGGATTTGGCGCAGGGCTTACCTGGGGAAGTACATTAATAGATTGGTGATTGCTTTAAGCAAATTTGATCCCGCCATAGGTGTTATCTTATATATCCTCATCTGATCAAATCTTCGAATTTTTGCAGCTCCCCGACCTTGGACAAAAATTGACATTTTTCAAAGGTCTCTATATACCGCCTGGAAGAAATAGACCATCCCGATCAGATTTTGATACGATTATTAACAAATCGGTAATGCTCCCAATAGGTTTGGACATATTATCTTTACATCAGTATATCCATGATATTATATATGAGTAGCGGATAAAACGGTTACGATTTTTGACACCTTGAAGAGGAGAGACCATTGAAAAATGCTCATTTTTGTTCAAGTTCAAGGAAGACAAAAGTTTTAACCACAGGAATACATTGAGTATTTCGAGGATTTAAAATTGAGCCTGACGCAAAAATTGGGCAAAAAGGGGCGTTTTGCAAAAGTCTCGAGGAGGAATATGATATGGATTTTATGCTCTCAAAAGAACTTGAGATGCTGAGAAAGGCGGTCCGTGAATTTGCAACCAAAAAAATTGCACCGTTTGCCGATGCATGGGATTCAGAGCACTATTTCCCTTACAAGGAAGTTATAAAACCCATGGCCGAGCTGGGTTTTTGGGGAACGGTGATTCCCGAAGCATATGGGGGCGAAGACATGGGTTGGCTCGCAATGATTATCGTGACCGAGGAGATTGCAAAAGCCTCAAGTTCACTCCGGGTACAGATTAATATGCAGACCATCGGAAGCGCTTTTACAATGTATAAATATGGCAGCGAAACGATAAGACAGAAATATATTCCCAAACTTGTCAGCGCTGACTATATCGGCGCATTCGCAATGACCGAACCGGATACGGGTTCTGACGTCCTGTCCATGTCGTCAACAGCCGAGGATAAGGGCGACCACTGGATTTTGAACGGTTCCAAGACTTGGATATCCAACGCCGATTTTGCGGATGCTGTTGTATATTATGCTTACACGGATCGTTCCAAGCGTTCAAAGGGGCTTTCCGCTTTTGTTTTGGAGCCGAAAAACTTTAACGGTGTAAAGACTTCAATATTAGAAAAGATGGGATCACATTCTTGTCCGACAGGCGAGATATTTCTCACCGACACCCGGGTTCCCAAAGAAAACATCCTGGGTAAACCTGGGGATGGCACTAAAATTCTTTTTGAATCTTTAAATCAGACCCGTCTTTCCACTGCTGCCGGCGCTGTCGGAGTTGCCCAGGCATGTTTGGACACATCAATCAAATATTGCAATGAACGCAAACAGTTTGGAAAACCAATCGGAGCGTTTCAGATGAATCAGGACATGATTGCCCAGATGTCCACAGAGATTGAGGCCGCACGTCTTTTGGTATACAAAGCGGGCTGGGTTAAAGATCAGGGAAATCTGAACAACGGGCTGGATGTTACCCAGGCGAAATATTTTGCGGGCGAAGTGGTAACAAAATGTGCGAACTATGCCATGCGAATACTCGGTGCCTATGGCTACTCGACGGAGTATCCGATCGCCCGCTTTTATCGGGATGCGCCGACATACACCATGGTGGAAGGATCCGCCAATATCTGCAAGTGGATCATTGCTATGGATCAGCTTGGAATGCGCAAGGCCAATCGGTGACACCTAAAAAGCAAAAATCAGCAGCCCTGGGAGGCTTTTGATTATTACGATAGAATTTTAGCTCTAATGGATTTTTCGGGGCCGACCCGAATATCTATATTGGGATTTCTCCAATTGGGCGTTATTTCAATAGGAGAATTGGGAGCAGTAAAACAACCCATAGCAGAGATCGAAAGAATGTTATAAGCGCTAATAAAATTTTTAGAAAACAAACACTTGAACCCCTGACCCCTTGACCCCTTGAATCCTCTTCTCCAACTAAATTGGAGAAGAACCTAAAATAAAGACCAGGAGCGGATCATGAAACCTTATTTTGAAAAGATGGCAGGTTTTGGGAGTGAACTCAAAGCCGGAAAGATCAAAAGTACAGAAGAAAATATTGAAAAGATCAAGGCAATCGAAGCCCAGGTTGAGGTTGAAGTCGAAAAGGTAAAAATGGCCGGATTTTCTGAAGAAAAGATCAATGCCAGGGGACAGATGACCGTGTGGCAGCGGTTGCAATATCTGGTGGATCCGGGTACCTGGTGTCCACTGCATACGCTGTATAACCCGGAAAACAACGAGGAAGGGACCACCAATGTTGTCGACGGTGTCGGCAAGATTTCAGGCAAATGGGCGGTAATCATTGGTTTTGACAATAAGGTCCTGGCCGGGGCCTGGCTCCCCGGACAATATGAAAACATTTTGCGGGTGACCGATCTTTCCAAGCGCCTGAATCTTCCCCTGGTCTGGCTGATCAATTGCAGCGGAGTCAAATTGCCTGAACAGGAAAAATTTTATGCTGATCGTCGCTGTGGCGGGACTACTTTTTTCCGGCATGCGGAACTGGAACAATGCGGAATCCCCATCCTTGCCGGCATTTACGGTACCAACCCCGCAGGGGGTGGATCCCCATCCTTGCCGGCATTTACGGTACCAACCCCGCAGGGGGTGGATACCAGGGGATCAGCCCCACCATCCTTTTTGCCCATAAAAACTGCAATATCGCTGTGGGCGGCGGCGGAATATTGAGCGGCATGGCCCCCAAAGGTCATTTTGACCTGGAAGGTGCGGAACAACTCATCGAAGCTGCAAAAAAATTTAAGGCTAAACCTCCGGGTTCGGTTGAAATCCATTACGACGAAACCGGATTTTTCAGGTATGTCTATGAAGAAGAAGAAGGGGTCCTGGACGGGCTTAAAGATTATATGCAAGACATGCCGTCCTATCAT
>JAFDFH010000064.1 GCA_019309945.1 Deltaproteobacteria bacterium | reverse complement strand
ACGAATTCAAAATAAAATAAAAGACAATTATGTTTATACGAAAATTGGAGAGATTCTAATACCGGGAATTAAGATTCCACCCAAAAAGTTCATAGAGAAAAACATATGGATTGACGGCTATTATTACAACCCTAATTCTTCTCTTTTAATTGACGGTAAAAAAGTTAATGGAAAATTTGTCCGATTAAATCAAAACCATCATACTATATTTAACGGGTCAGATAAAACCATTTTACTTTTATATATATTCAATCCGGAATCAGCCATGAAAGATAACTCCCTACTTGACACATATATTCGCAATATGTTTTAAATCAAACCTAATCAGACAATGAATCTTTATCGAACTTGATTGAACATCGCTCGGACAAGCTGAGTATCGCGGCACAATGGAGGACGAACAAAATTAATATTACGCCAGAAAACATTTCCGTAATCATACCGGCGAAAAACGAGGGAAAAAGTATCGATTTTCTCATATCGAGTTTAAAACAATTACACCCTGGTTTTGAAATTATTGTTATTGACGACGGATCAACAGATGATACCGCCGCTGTTGCCAGGAAGGCCGGAGCCATAGTTTACAGTCACCCTTATAATATCGGTAACGGCGCAGCCATAAAAAGTGGGATTAGAACGGCGTCCGGAGATGTCCTGGTGTTTATGGATGCTGATCTTCAGCATAACCCTAAAGATATCGAGGCTATGCTTAATTATTTTCCAGACTATGATATGGTCGTGGGGGCACGTTCAACAAAAGATCAGACCTCTTTAGGGCGGGCTCTTGGTAACAAAATATATAACTGGCTGGCATCTTATGTTGCAAGATTTAATGTTCAGGATCTTACTTCAGGTTTTCGAGCTATTAAATCGGATATCGCACAACAATTTTTATATTTACTTCCCAACAGTTATTCTTATCCCACAACAATTACACTGGCTGTTTTAAGAACAGGAAGAACACTTAAATATGTTCCGATTAGAGTAAAAGTGCGTAAAGCAGGCAAAAGTAATATTAAAATATTCAAAGACGGCATCCGATTTTTTATGATCATCGTCAAAATCTGTACTCTTTTTTCTCCTTTTAGAATATTTCTTCCGGTCAGCTTTTTTATGTTTTGTTTGGGACTGTCTTATTACATTTATACATTTTTGGCATGGGGACGTTTTACAAATATGAGCGCACTTTTATTTACGACTTCTATCATCATTTTTATGATGGGTCTTATTTCCGAACAGATCTCTCAAATGAGATTTGAAAGAAGACAGAGTCCGGCAAGGTTCATTGATCACCGTGAAGATTGATATGGAAGATATCCCGGCATTAGCGGGCGGTTGTCCTGTAAGAACGGATTATCTCATTTTTGGAAGTCCGCCGATTGAACAGGCGGAAATCGATGAGGTGGTTGATTCTTTAAAATCCGGCTGGATTGGAACGGGTCCCAAGGTCGAACGTTTTGAAAATAATTTTAAGGACTATATCGGCGCAAAACATGCCGTAGCAGTCAATTCATGCACGGCAGCCCTTCACCTGGCATTATTGGCAGCCAAGATCGAACCCGGCGATGAAGTTATTATGCCGGTGATGACCTTTACCGCATCTGCTGCCGCCATCATCCATGCCGGATGTAAGCCCGTATTTGTGGATGTAGATCTTAAGACCATGAACATCGATATACAGCAAATCGAGACTGCAATAACGGAAAATTCACGAATCATTCTCCCGGTTCATTTTGCAGGCCGACCCTGCCGCATGGATCGAATTGCAGCCATAGCCGGCAAATATGACTTGAAAATTATCGAGGATGCTGCACATGCCATTGAGACAGTCTCTCAGGGGCAAAAAGTTGGATGCATTGGTGACCTCACATGTTTTAGTTTCTACGTTACCAAAAACGTGGTTACCGGAGAAGGGGGCATGGTGACCACCGATAATGAGCGTTATGCGGACTGGATCAAAATTTTGGCGCTTCATGGTATGACAAAGGATGCATGGCATCGCTTCAGTGATGACGGGTATAAGCATTATGACGTGGTTTATCCCGGGTTCAAATATAATATGATGGATATCCAGGCGGCCATCGGCTTGCACCAGCTTCAACGCATTGAGAAATACGCCATTCGCAGAAAATCAATATGGGAGCAATACAACGAAGCATTCAAAAATCTACCGGTTAACATCCCTTTCAATGGTCTTTTATCCGGCGATCGCCATGGATACCATTTGTATACCCTAATGTTAAAATTGGAAGATCTCAACATCACACGAAACCAGTTTATGACCGCGATGCATAAAGAAAATATCGGCACGGGCGTTCATTATAGAGCACTTCATCTGCATTCCTATTATGCAAAAAAATACAATCTTCAAGGAGGCATGTTCCCAAATGCTGAAATTATCTCTGAAAGAACCGTATCCCTCCCTTTATCCGGCAAATTGAGTGATGAAGATGTTGAGGATGTCATCAATGCTGTTACCCGTATCCTTCTGTATTATGGAAAATAGACCCCGCATACTTCTTATTACCAGCTCTTATCCCATGTCTGAAAATGATGCCAAAGCAGCGGCCGGACTGTTTGTTAAAGATTTTGCCCATGAATTGTCAAAAAAGATGAATGTGAGCGTAATAACTCAAATGACGGTGCGACAGCGCTTGAATCGATCAACGCAATTTGATTCTGGAATCGAGGTTATCCGTTTCTCTTGGGCCGGTGTAAATCGTCCCCTGTCCACATTGCGCTTTTCAAAAGATCTTCACTTGATTCTTTCGGTTATTCTTAAAGGCATATGGACGTCATTGAAAACAATTCGAACAAAAAAGATAGATGTCATCCTTGCACTTTGGGCAATTCCTTCAGGACTCTGGGCGCTCGTACCCAAATGGATATACAAGACACCATACGTTGTATGGTGTCTTGGATCCGATATTTGGGATTATGGATCTAAGCCTATCATAAGTAAAATGTTACGTGTTATCCTAAACCAATCTTCCGTGCTCTTTGCAGATGGATTTCAACTAAGAGATGATGTACAAACCCTTTCCAGAAAAAAATGTCTGTTTTTACCCTCATCACGTCTGATGGATGTAAACACGACGGCAAAAGCGGATCTTATGCCCGACAAAAAGAACTATCTCTTCATCGGCCGTTATCATTATAATAAAGGACCTGACATTCTGATTGAAGCAATAGCGAAGTTGGATCCGGTGGTCAGAAAGCAGGTCTATTTACATTTATTTGGGGGAGGGCCGCTGGAAAGTCGTCTAAGGAAAATGATTAAAGCGTATGATCTTGCTGATGTTATTTGTTTGAAAGGTTATATTGAACAAAAAGAGGCTGCTGCATATCTGAAGGGGTGTGATGCTTTGGTGATACCTTCGAGAATCGAATCAATTCCCGTTATACTTTCTGACGCGATGCAGTTAGAATGCCCGGTTCTCGTTTCAGACGTTGGCGATATGGGAAAAATTGTTAGAATGTATAAAGCTGGTATTATTTTTCCTTCTAATTCCCCTGATAAATTGGCAAAAGCTATTGAAAAGAGTTTTTATGAAAAAGATAATTATGCAGAAGGAAGAAAAGAAATAATCGCTATGTTTGATCTCTCAAGAACCGTTGAGACGTTTACTAAAACAATATATGAGAATATTTTAAGCGAAAAATGAGAGATAAGGGGCTTAGCCATCAAATACCTGAGGATTCTGATCATTCAGAATGCCCAATAGATCTTGAACGGATCGATCAATAGACCATTCTGTTTCTACAAATTCCCTGGCGCGAAAGCAGATTTCTCTTCGGCCATGGTCATCAGCAAGAGCGGATTGGATAACTTTCCATAGGTGATTTGCATCACATCTTCGATATTGATAAGCGGTTTTTCCGTCATTTGCAAGGGGAGAGAGCATTTGAAGATCCGATAAAACCACGGGTATCCCGGCTGCCATCGCTTCCAGAATAGAAGTAGGGATAAATTGCGTCAGTTCTACACGATAAGGGAAAATGTAGATATCGACTTCATGGAAGATCTCCGGGATAGTTACCTCAGTACGTAAATCCAGATCTAGGTCGGGGCACTTTTCAAAAAAACGCTGCCTTAGTTCATTACGCAACGTTCGATCCTTTAAAAGTGGGATCGCCGCAATGACACGTAATCCGGCTTTCCCAAAGAATGGGCAAGCCTCTATCACATCTGCCAAGCCGCGTTCGTTGAGAACATGATGAAGCATATTCCGTCGTGTTTCTTGAAGTCCCGCCATAAAGAGCAGTGTAGGTTTTTTGTGGGGATTTGATAACATATGAGGAATTTTAGAAGTATTTATCCCCATCACCACATTTTTTAATCCCGGCAAATTCTTATCTGGAGCAAGAACGAGTTCTCTTGTGTTTTTTTTAAGCGTATGGATCGATCCTTTGGTGATGCTGTAGAGAATCGTCAGACATCGCAACCCAAGTTTCTGGCACCTTCGATCAACGTATCGAATGCTCCATCGGTTAGCCAAGCCTTTAAGTCCGTGAAATGTACCAAAAGGAAAATGGCAAACAGCATCCGGACGCCGATCAAGCAATTCCTTGTTCATGGCTTCATGTAATATGAAAAGCTTTTGCCATTTTGAAGAAATTTTCTTTCTATACCCGGAACACGGTGCTCTTAATTGCTCATTTTCATCTCCCGTTGTTATAAGCCTTATGGTACAAAATTTAGTAAGGGTCTCTGCCAGATCAAATACCAGTTTTTTTCTACCTTCTGTCCACGGAGGTGAAATTTCAGGTGCCACAATCAATAGTTTCAACGTTTTTGACCTTTCAGAATAAATTGTTCGGATATCACACGAAGAGACGTGGAGCCGTTAATGCGTCCCAAAGTCCGTGCCAATGCCTGGGAGAAAATCGCCGGCAAAAACAGGTGGTATCCTCCAACTCCGTGTATGTCATTAATACGAATCCCTAAAGACTCCAGCATAAGAATCGTTTGCCTGAAACGATTGTAATATTCACCCACTTTCCTTCCTTTGCCGGTAAGTTTTTGATATATGAATATGGGCAGACTAAGCAAACTTTTGTGCCACCAGTTATCAAAATCTACAATCAGCATCCCGCCGGTTACCAACACACGGGTCATCTCTGACAATACAATTTTCTGTTGTTCATACGGCCAAAGGTGCAAAAAACGAGTGGACACGACTAAATTAAAGCTTTCATCGGAAAAGGGGAGCTCTAAAACGCTTCCAATGGAATAATTGGCATGAAGGTTTTGTTCATGGAGTTTTTTTTGAGCCAGTCTTATCATGGCTTCCGTTAGGTCGAGTGCGGTGACATCAAATCCCATTGATGCCAAAAGAAACGTTACGTGCCCTGTCCCGGCAGCCACATCTAAGGTTCTGCCGAAAGCATGGGGTCTAACCAGATACACCAGTGTTTCATGATGAAGTTTTCTGAAGAGTCGTCCATAACATCCTCCGTACCTTGAATGGTCATATCTTTTTGCTTCTTTTTCATAAAATGGGCGCCAATCCTGCAAGGGCGAATTTATCATTTTAGTTTATCCTATCAGCCAATGCCGAATTTTCTGAAACATCCATAAGTGTCTTGCGCGATAGAGAGATTCGGCTCATTGAAATCGTTCCAAGTATCAACCCGACACCGATCATGACCATTCTGTTTATTAACGGAACTACCATTGCAAGTTCTTTTGGAACACCAATCAGTGTCAATAAAAATACAAGGCTGAGATCATACCCGCCGAGACCCAAAGGCATGAGAGAAACGAACCCCGCGAATATACTGATTGCAACAATTAACGTAACGGAAACAAGGGAGCATTGAACACCTAAACCTATTAAGATCAATGAATGACGGATACCGTAAAAGAGAATATCACTGAAAAGAAGAAGCATATTAAAGACACCGACGCGTACCGTCAACATCTTAAGTCCGTTTGAGAATTTTGCGGCAAAACTTGATAACCTTTTGAAACGGGAAAGACGGGACCAGTCCATACGTAAAAAACAAAACAAAACTATAATTCCTGAGACGATAATACCTAAACCCAGGGTAATGGTTAAAGAATGCTTCTGAGGAATGATGAGGAATCCTCCTAAAACCGCAATGACAAACCATGAGCCATAAAGTAAAACAGAGTCGACAACCAGTAAAGCACCAACAGTCACATAATCAAGACCCAGTATTTTTTTAGACAAGAAAAATCGTACCGGCATACCTGAACGTGCGGGAAGGGTATAGCTAATCAGAGCGGTGGCCGTCAAGAGGTGATATATCTTTGAAAAAGAGACGGACCTAAAACGCTCCTTTAGAATGGATCTCCATCTCAGCGGTTCATTGATGAAACAAGTCAGAGCAAAAAATAGAATCCCGACTGCAACCGGAAACGTTATCCGGTCTCGAAACAAACGGAATGCAACCTCAAAGTCGTCGCGCCACCATATCAACACCGCAATGATTAATGTTAATATTATGACTATTCTTAACGCAATTTTCATATCAGAGGTCTTTCGAGTGGTTCTTTTTACACAAGACAATTAAAAATTCATTGTCCGGAAGCGGTTCGAAGTGTAATATCTCAGCGTGCTTTTCGCATAAGCCTAATAATTCCTCTTTCGAGTAACGCTGAAAAATTGGACCTTCTCCGATATCAACCAGTTTTGCACGCATCCTGTCGTAAAGCGACTTCCTGTCCAAAGGCTGACTGATCGGCTCAACGATAATCACACGATCGCGGGCGGCAATTTGAAGTTTTTTAAGAAATTCAGGAGCAATGTTTTTAAAATGGTACAGGGCGGAAATCATGACAACAACATCGGCGCCAGGAATCGGGTCTTTCCTTAAATCGGTTTGGAGCGCAGGTATTCCTTTTAATGTCATATTTTCTACAAACGCGGGATTGATATCCAATGCCATATAAGATTTAACATGATGAGAAAGCATTTCCAGATAAAACCGGCCGGTTCCGGCAGCAACTTCTACTACGTTTGACGCCTTCGGTATCCATTGGCGAGCTTTTTCCCATCGTAAAATTTCCCGTGATTTCTTTTTTCTCCAGAGAAGTTTTACAGAAAGCTCATACAACAGAGCATTCCAATAAGCCGGGCTTTTCATTTTATTAACTATTTTTCCTTTTCATTTTGGCAAAGAGATAAGTTTTTTTTGATATCCCCAGATGGCGAGACGTCTCGACAACTTGTTGTTGAATATATTTAGAAGGTTTCCCAAACGATCACCGAAACGTCGGTTCAATGCTCGCTGAAAAGAAATGGCCTCAGCCTGTTCGTGGGCCCAATTGTACGTTTCCCATATCTCTTCCTTTGGGAAGCCGGGAAAATCATAATGTACGTCTCCATGGCCCTCATCTGTGTGATATAAGACATAGTCATAGGGTTCATGATAGAATTTACCATTCATTTTAACCCACTCAGCAAGTTCCGTATAGGGAAAAGCCTGAGCCAATGCAAAACGCGGCATATCAATTTTTTCTTTACGAGCATATGCCACGGCTTTTTCAACCTTTGATTTGGTATCCCCCGGGAGAGCGACAATGAAGTACCCTTTTACAAAAAGACCGGCGGCTTTAGCGGCTCGAATTCCCCGAGTAATCTCTTCTATTGTTTCTCCTTTTTTCGAAAGTTCAAGCACTTCCGGATCCACGCTTTCAATGCCGATGGCCACAATTGTACATCCGGTCTTCTTTAGTTTCTCGCCGATGTCCTTGCTCAAAGCATCACCTCGAACTCCAACTTCGAGAGAATAGGTTATGGGGAGCTGTGCTTTTTCAAGACCGTCTAAAAGTTCCATTGCATGCTTGCGATGCGCCAACCAGTTGTCTTCAATAAAACAAAAATGAGTGATACCAAATTTTTTGTGCCAGTGTGTCATTTCAGAAACAACATCAATAGGTGAGCGACGACGCATTTGACGCCCCATGACTTTTCGACCAGTACAAAAAATACATTGATAAGGGCATCCGCGACTACTCATAATGCCAAGGCGCAATTCATCAGCAGCCCGATATGCGGGGGGATCAAATAATTCATATGCAGGAAGCGGAAGTCGTGAAAGGTCCTTAATGAGCGGGCGTCTATCTGTAATCACCGGGTTTAAATCTTCATCGCGAAATGCGATGCCTTTAACTTCTGAAATAGGACGTTTGTTTTCAAGGCAGGCAATCAGTTCTATAATTGTAATTTCTCCTTCGCCAAGAACCAAAAAGTCTATTTCCGAGTATCTTAATGTTTCTTTTGGACATAGCGTAACCTGTGGTCCTCCAAAAATTACATATATATCTGGAAGCATCGATTTGATCTTTCTGGCGAGTCGAACAGCTTCAAGTACATCCCAATTTGTTACTGAAAATCCTATAATCTCCGGTTGAAAATCATGAATTTTTTTGACCAGGATTTCATCGGAAACGCCTGAAAATCGCATATCCAGTCCATGAACTTGATGGCCTGATTTTAACAATACCGCGCCGATCATTGAAATACCAGCCGCTGGATAGCGTGGATTCCCATAAAAGGTTTTGCTGTCAGGGGTAATAAGGAGAATTTTTGCCATTTTATCTTCCTATCTCTATATCATCTATCATGTCTCATGTTGCTTGTTTTTTATCAATTCTCATATTGCAAACTTTTGAGCATCTTCGATTTTTTACAAACATTTGGTTATTCATTTCTTATCACAGTTTCTTTTCCCAAATCAATATGTGAGGACATTCTTTTAACTTCGGTTCAAATTCTTTAAATTCATCTCTGCTGAGAGCCAAAGAACGGATTTTTCGTTTGATATATCGTTCAGTTTTTCTGCTCAAGTCATTGAGGTGATACTGATCAATATCACCCACAAGCAAAAGATCTATAATGCCGGTGTCTTTACCTTCTGCGTAGTCGTCGAGCAGGTATGCGCTTTCAAGGTCGCCGAGCCGGGTGACGATACCGTCGACAACCTGATCAATGCCCATAACTTTGCTGACCATGGATTTGAGTTCCGGAAACAATGGATGTTTCGGGTTGGCCTTATAAATCACCTGCCGGCCGCTTTTTTGAGAGGTGAGGAGTTTGGTTTTAGTAAGCTGATTGAGTTCCTCTCGCACCGAATTGGTTGACACATTGAATTCTTTGGCCAGTTCACGTAAGTATGAGCGGGTATTCGGGTTAAAGAAAAAGCGGATTAGCAGTTTGATCCGCGTTTTTGATGAAATAAGACCGGTGAATAAATTTTCCAATTATGGTTCCTTTATGAGTAGTTAATCTACTCATAACACATCTGTAACATTTTTGTCAATTAAGCTTTTTTAAAAAGTTTAATTGTCATCGTACATTGTTTTATGATATTCAAACATCAAGTTATACAATCGCTTCGCGATTCTATATAACGCGGCTTCGCCGCTCTAAAAAAAAGAAATTCCTATATTCCATGTCCGAGTTAAAAATCTATGGCTAAAAGATATCTT
>JAFDFH010000063.1 GCA_019309945.1 Deltaproteobacteria bacterium | reverse complement strand
CTGGCAAAGTGTTCCTTCTTTAGGAGTCATTGCCCTGGCATATGCTTTTTTGCCTTTAGTGGGACTTTCCGGGATCGGTGTTGTTCCTGCCCTGATTGCCCTTTTCTTTCACGCTGTCGCCCCTATTGTTCGAAATACGGTTGCAGGCATCCAGTCCGTAAGCAAGGATGTCATTGAAGCGGCAACCGGCATGGGAATGACCCCGAATCAAATCCTGTTCAGGATAGAGATTCCCAACGCATTGCCGGTTATCATGGGGGGAATCCGGACAGCGACAGCCATTATTGTAGGCTCTGCCCCTCTGGCCTTTCTTATTGGGGGAGGAGGTCTCGGTTTTTGGATCTTTACGGGTATTGCCCTGATGGATATGGGGATTATGATGGCAGGTGCAGTTCCGGTGGCCCTGATCGCCATGTTATTTGATGCTCTGCTCGCCAAGCTGGAGAGAATAGTTGTCAGTGAAGGCATTCAGACCGATGAGTATCAAGAAGCGTGATCCGGCTATTTTATTAGTTATCCGTTGTCCGATATTTGCTATTAATAACCATTAAAAAAGGAGGAGATCTTATGAAAAAGTATTTTGTTTTGCTGGTAGCATTATGTTTCTTGATTTTACCCTTAACTGTTTTTGCCGGCGGCCCGGTTAATGTTTCATCTAAAGATTTTACCGAACAGGTTATTCTTGGGAAAATCATGGTTAATCTTTTAAAAGACAGAGGAATTCCGGTTAAAGACCGTACATCTCTTGGTGGAACCAACGTCAACCGAGAAGCACTGATGCAAGGCCAGATTGATGTATACATGGAATATACCGGAACCGCGTGGATGACGTTTTTCAAGAAAAAAGAGGTGGTTCGCGATCCTATGGGGCTTTTTGAAAAGGTAAAAGCCGTTGACGCGAAAAACGGTCTCGTGTGGCTCAAGCCGGCACAGTTTAACAATACCTATGCCATTGTTATGTCGGCTGAAAAGGCAGATCAAATGGGGATCAAGACACTGTCGGATTGGGCTGCCTGGTCAAAAAAGAACCCCGGGAAGATGACCCTCGCGTCCAACGCAGAGTTCTATTCCAGGGCGGATGGCTTTAAAGGAATGATGGAGTTTTACGGCATGACATTCGGAAAAGAACTCCCAGACGCAAACGTCAAAAAAATGGAGACACCCTTGTGTAAAAAAGCGGTGCGCGACAATCAAGTGCTGAGCGGTATGGCGTTTGCCACCGATGGGGAAATCAAAGACTATAACCAGGCAGTACTGATAGATGACAAGAACTATTTCCCAATTTACAACCCGGCGCCGGTGGTCCGGAAAGCGGTGCTGGATCAATATCCCGAGATCAAATTCATTTTAGGCGAAATTGGTCCATCATTGGACACTGCTACTATGACCCGGTTGAATTACCGTGTCAACGTGAACGGCGAAAAACCCGAAACCGTAGCCAAAAGCTGGTTGCAAGGTGTGGGTCTTATTGTTAAGAAGAAAAAATAAAAATTTAATACTATCTGTAGCAAAAAGCACGGCAGGCAATCGCTAACGTTGCATTCCCGCCGTGCTTTTTTTAATATTTTACAAGACCGAAAAAACGCCTGAATGCACCAATGATTTTGCGAAAAATGCTGCCGTACTTTTTTGCATATGCTTCCACCGCATCTGTCGGATTGTCATCATCCGGATTATAATAAACAGGCGCATCCTTTATCAACTTTTGTCTCAGCTTGCGTCCGTATTTAACCACCCAAACATAAAAATCCGTCTCCGTTCTGTGGGGAAACTGCTTCATAATACGATTGCTGCGGATAACCTCCGCCAGCGGAGAATAAACTCTATCAAACCATGAAGCAGCGGCATCATAAAATGTTACATCCTTTTTTTCCTTTTTTTCAAGATAGTATTTGTGGTTCTCTATGTGCTCCATCAATATGGAATAACCTCCGAGCCTTGTCATCTGCAGATTATGGTCGGGGCGGCTTTTATTGAGACCTGTCTCCTTCAGGAAGCGGTGGTAATTTTCCTGAATAGCCAGCTTTTCAAGATCAGTCTCCTTATCCAGGGGAACATCGCACTGATATTCGTACACTCTGGCTTCGATATATTTGTTGCCTTTGACCCGCGCTACCGAAATTCTGTGATGCCCGTCTTTAACAAAATACGCATTGCTTACCTTATAAAGCTCGACCGGCGGGAGATCCTGCCTGGATTCCCTGACCTGGTCTATCTTTTTCCAGCGGTCACGCAGATCTTCCTGAAGAGGCATAAAACTGCGCGTAAACGCGCGGTATCGGCCCTCGCTCCCGACAATACTGTCTATGGGAATGTTTTGTATGCCGAGATCTCTGGCAAACCATATCTCAAGTTTTTCTTTAACTTCCTCAAAGGGAAGAAGTCTGTGGGATTTCCGTTTAAGAAAACCCTTCAGATCCTCCATAAAGGCTTTTTGTATCGCACGCGTAAAATTATCATCAAATTGTTGTTTCCGGTTGGCCCGCCTGGTAGTTTCATCATCGAATAGCGTCATTTTATATATCCCAAATCCACCAATTATTTGTATTTAAGATAGTCGTTGATTGATAACGGGTTATATTTTGTCCGTTTTTTGGCATGGTATGACCGTGGACCAAATAAGCTGGTTTATATCTTTCGATAAAATGCAAAAAAGCTTTAAACCCCTGGTGAGGAAGGTCGCTTCCGTCATGGATGCCAAAAGGCGGTGAGTGCGTAATTAAAATGTCGATATAGCGCCCAAATTTTTTTTTATTGAGCAGCAGCCGAGGCACCATACCTGTTACTTTTCTTTTCATCTGCACTTCGCTGAAGAGATATCTTCCCTTCTTATACCGCATCGAACCACCGAGCCCCCCTATAAGAAGCCCCTTGTGTTCAATAATTTTACAGTGTAGATTGCGGCATCCCCGGGCAAAAGGCTTTTTCGGGGCAAGGAGGTTCTGGGGCCTTTCATCATGATTTCCCGGTACATAAAAAATAGGAACATTAAGTCCGTTCAGCAGATATTCAAGATAATAAGGAGGAAGGTCTCCGCAGGCAAGGATTAAATCAATGCTCCGGCACTTTTCCTTGAGCAGGTGTTCTTTGAAAAAAGATTTTTCGATTTTGTCACTAACAGTTAGAATTTTCATGAATTGCCAATTTGAAAACCGCAAGGCTTTAATGCGAGTTTTTCAAAGCGCTAAATTGTTATGACTAAGACTTAACACGGAGCGTAAAAAATTACAAGTAATGGAAATTATCCTATTGAATTCATTATAGAAAAATATAATTTACAGTGGCACAGTTTTCGTTTGACATTGATTATATTTCAGTCCATTAAACATGCAGGCATGACAGTTGATATGCTAAATAAAGCTGCCAAGGAGGCAAAAACCTGGCGATGAATTTGACCGAATATGCCATCCGGTTCATATTTGAGACAGATTGGCGCAATCTTCCTTCTGAGGTTCAGCACCAGTCAAAGCGGTGCCTGATGGATACACTGGGGGCAATGTTGGCCGGCATGGAAACACCGGCAGGAGCAATCATGGCCCGAATTGGGACCGAACAGTTCAGCGGAAACCAAGCCACCATTTTAGTTCACGGGAAACGGACTTCTGCTTCAGGCGCTGCCCTGGCCAACGGATTTGCTGGCAATGCTTTAGATATTGATGACGGCTACCGACTGGTCAAGGGGCATCCCGGCGCCTGCATTCTCCCTGTGGTCCTGGCTGCCAGTGAAGTTATCTCCAGCTGTTCAGGAACCCAACTTCTGACAGCATTGATTGTTGGTTACGAAATCGGTATTCGGGTCGGCTTGATCCGCCATGCCCTTTACCAAACCTATCACTCCTCCGGCAGCTGGGGCGCGGTTTCAGGTGCGGCCGCAGCAGGTAAGCTTCTCGGCTTGAATGCCGAAACCCTGTGCCATGCCATGGGAACGGCGGAATATCACGCACCTATTGCACCCATGATGAAAGGTATCGCAACACCTTCCATGGGAAAAGACAGCATTGGTTGGGGAGCGATGGTGGCCATGACGTCTGTCTTAATGGCCAGTGACGGATTCACCGGCATCCAGCCCCTCTTTAACGATACGCCCAATCAGGAATGGATTGAAAACCTCGGGCGTCGATACGAAATAATGAATCTTTATTTCAAGCCTTATGCCGTCTGTCGATGGGCACAGCCGGCCGTCGCAGGAGCATTGAAAATAAGCCGGGAAAACCTCATCTTACATCAGGACATCTCTAGAATCCGTATTCGAACCTTCAAGGCGGCAACGGAACTTTCCTGCCGCCATCCCAAAAATACCGAAGAAGCGCAGTACAATATGGCTTTTCCAGTGGCGACAGCATTGATTGACGGCGAGGTGGGGCCTAAACAGATTCTGCCTCCCCGGATTCACAGTAGTCAAATTCTGAATTTGGGAGACAAGTTAGAAACGGAAGTATCCGGCGATTTCGAGCAGATGTTTCCGGAAAAGGCCTGTGCCGAAGTGATAATTTATACTAATGATGGGAGACATTTTTCCTCCGGTCGCATGGAAGCACAGTGGGAACCGCCAGACACCCTTCCATCCGATGATGAATTGGAAACAAAATTTCAATGGCTGGTAGAACCTGTATTGGGTAAAGAAAAGACCCAACAACTGGTATCCATGATGTGGAAATTTGAAAAGCTTGAACAGGTGCAGGATTTCATAGACAGTTGTGTCGTCTGACAGGTTCAGACAAGGAGGTGTCGAATGTGCGGTATTGTCGGATATTTCGGAGGTGCTGGTAACAATCTGACCCGGGTACTGACGGGCATGTCCGCCATTATATACAGGGCTCCGGACAGTACCGGTTTAGCCATGTTCGGTGACGAAAGCGAACCTATCAGAACAAGAAGATCCATCGGTTCCGTTGAAAGACTTGTCGAAGAACTTTTAGTCAACGGAGCGTACCAAAACTATGAAAACGGGCTAATATCTGTCTGGTCTGATGGAACTGACGTAAAAAGTATGCTTGAACACCAAAGGCGTCTTATCGCTTTTGAAGGTTTGCCCCTCGATCTGTTTGAATCGGCGACTAAAAGTGAATCACCCTATCCCACCTATGATGATCTTGTCGACTTGAATACTGACCGGCCCTGCAGGTTGAGCCCAGGACAGCCAGGCCGGCCATACTTTAACACCCCGCATTTTATCCGTTCAAGGAAAGAACTTAAGAATTTTGTCATACGTCTCATCGAGGAATATGATCTTTCGCCGGTGGTTATCCGGGAAATAATCAGAAAGCCGCTCATGGCTGTGATTGCTTCCCAAAAAACAGATGGGCTGATTAGTGCAGAAACCGCGGATGTAATAACCGCTTTTGACAGGGTATTTGAAACGATTCTTTCTAAAAAAGAGGTAATAAATCCCGGACCGGCCGGCCGCGAACAGTTTTTAGCAAACCCGCTTGCCCTGAAATCATTGTTGCGTTGTCTGCCTGAAACCCCTGTTGAAATCCCCCAGGATTATGACAGGGACGGAGTCTGCTGTATGTTTCGGCTCCTTGATGCCGCTCTGCTTACCAGGATGGCATACAGGCCTGATCTTATCGAATCCCTTGAAAAAATACTGGAATACTCCTGGCCGCGCCACGAACGCTCCAGACCCGTGAACTGGAAAAGTCTTTACGGAGCTGAAAAAGGGGTGAATATCTACGGCTGGGCCGCAGCCGCAGCCTTGACGTGTATGCAAAGAGACGATTTTCTTAATGAAAGGTTAACCGAACTTTCCGGCAGCGATATCATGACGGAAACTTCGATTGTTCCCGGTCAGACCGACCCTGTCAACCTGAGATATTTTACACAACCTCTTATATCCCATGGACGTTGGGCCGTTCAGTCCGCTGTTAACGTGAAAAACGCTCATCCTTTCCTTGATGAAAAGCGATACCGAAGCGTGGTGATTAACGGCCGGTTTGACGGAAAAACCGAAGACAGTCTCAGAAAATTTATAGCAAAAGTTGGAAAACTTTCCTTCAGGAGCAAGAATTCCGCCGAGTATTTCCCCCTTCTCTGGGGATATTATTTTAAACAACTGTCCGAAGCAAAACAAAGATACAGGTCCGTATTGACCCAGGTGGAAAATGACCTCCAGGAATATGGGGTCGGAAGCAACAATATAGACTATTCGGTTCATCATGCCGTTAAGCATAAAACGCTTACGGCGCTGGATGAAGCAGCGTTTATCGAAGCAGCCAAACAGATCTCAAAAAATGGTGGACAGGTGGCAGCGTGTGGTATGAGTATCTTATCCCCGCGAAGGCTTTACGTGGCGTCTCACAACCGGCCCGTCTTTGTTGTCCGCAGGCTGGAAAACGATGATTTTATGGTAGTTTCCGACATCAATGCGGCCATGGGACTTTTCCCCCAGCAGCTCCTATTTGACAAACGCAATGAACTGGAAAGACTGGAAAATGACCAAAATAAAAAAATTGCCGGGTTAAAAGAAAAAGGCGTCGGCCCGGAAAAGTCAAAGGCGCTTAAGGTAGCGCTTAAAAAAGAAAAAGCACAAATTTTAAAGGCATTTTCTGTAGAAGTTCACGCCCTTGACGGAGAAGAGATATTTGCTCGGATAGAAACACAAATCGCTGATGGTAGTGTCTGCCGCAGCGTTGAGATTACCGATTTTAGTGGCGGCCATTTGCCGGAAATAGAACCTTTTAAAACTGTTTTAAACCCCGTGCAGGTAAAAAAGGATATGGACAAATCCTTTTATGAAACGCATCTACGCAAAATACCGGATCGGCTTATAGATATTCTGAGGGACTACGCACCGCAAGAAGACAGTGCTCCGGATTTCGAAATAAGAAAAGGCCTTCTGCGCCAAAGATTCGGATCTGATTTAAGGAACCTCAAACGGATTGTGCTGGCAGGAACCGGAAGTGCCCTTTACATGTGCGAAATCGCAAAAAACTTCACACATTCATTAATGCCGGAACTGGATGTGCTTGCAGTGAGACCTGACGAGATCGAGAACCCGGAAACCTTGATTGCTCCTGAAAAAGATCTGGTTATCCTTTTAAGCTGGTCTTCGACCACCGCGGACATGGTCCTTCTGGCTAAAAAACTTCTATCGCTCAAAGTAGTCATGGTCTGTATTACGGAGAAGACTTATGCGGACATGGCCATTATTGTGGCAAAAAGCGGCGGAGTAATCCCCTGCCTGAGTGGGGAAGAGGTCACTGTTGCCGGTGTGAAGAGTACCGTCTGCATGCTCTTTTGCCTTAAGCTTTTCTGCCTGTGGGTGGCATCGTGTATCGACAGAAAAGAGGAAGCCCTTTCGTATCTTGAAAAAATGTACAGAGTTCCGCATATACTTTCCAATCTTCTTCAAGACGAAAATGTATTGGAGTTTTCAAAAGCTCTGGCCGGTGAAAAGGCACAAAGCACTGCCAGTATAGTCATCAGCGCCATTAATACAAACGGAGTTGGAAGAGAAGCCGCCCTGAAGCTGGAAGAAAGTACCTGGTCGGCGGTGGGAAAGGCCCTTGACTACCAGGAGGTGCTCAACACAGGTTTTCCGGAAACTAAGGGAAATATCCTTGTAATGGTCGATGCAACCTGTATTAAACGACTTGATGAGGCCATTTTGGTTATGGAACTGCTTTACCGTAAAAAAATAAAATTTGCGGCGGTCGGCCTGGCCCGGCAGGCCGAGGAACATATCAAGCGGCTGAGCGAAGGCCAGTGCATCTTTCTTCCGGATTTGGAAAAAGATGCATTGCAACCTCTCGCCACTTTGATTTTTTTCTACCAGTTTGCGTTTCACTATGGTCAGTCCCACGGAATAGGTCTGGGCGTCGCCCCCAGAAATCGTGCCAAATCCGTGACTGTTGGGCGAAGCCTGTTTAAAAAGAAAGACTCACCGGCTAAAGAATTATTTAAAATTAAAAATCTAAACGAAAGGTTGAAGGCCATAGCACTCCCTGCATACGGCATGGAGAATGTAAGTATTTGGGAAAAAGATGCGCTTACAAAAAGATCGGAGCTGTACTATCAGGAAATGCGCAAGCTGGCCAAAATAATTTTAACAAATGGCATGCAAGATAAAATATGCAGTGCTTTTGATGAAAACGCCGGACGGCTGGCTTCTCATCTTTTCGATGACAATTCGGATATAGACGAAATTGTATTTGCGCCTATGGACAGGAGGTCGGAAGCCGCGGCAAAAAGCGCTGCCAATATGTGGAGCCGCCTTATGGAATATCCGGTACGTATCATTTCACCGGAAGCACCCCTTTCCGCCTTTGGCAAAAATGTTCTCCTGTTTACGATTGTATCTTCAGCTCAGGGGCAGGAGCGGCTGGCAAAACGACTTGAGGCAGCCTCATGTCCTGTGTTTCGGCTGGAACCGGAAACAGGCTTTTGTGCCTACCTGCCGGCTGAAAACAGCGGCGGAAAGTTTCTGCTGAAAAACGGCTTGGAGTATTCGCACAGCGATTACATGTACACCGCAATTAATCTTGTTTTTATCAGCGCATGGCGCCGGTTTTTTCCGGACAAGGCTGGAATTGTTGACGCCCATTTCAGAAGAAGCGGTGAAACTGTGCTTGAATTGCTGGGCAATTCGGATCTTAAAACGAGTATAGAAAAATGCATGGCCGCCAACGAAAAATATGAAACCATGTTTTATATTGGACCTCCTGTCGGAACAGGCCTTGCATGGGTGAACAAATTCGACAGGACCGGCGCCATGCTGATTGAGCAGCATTCGTTTGGGGAAAGCGCTCACGGCCCTATTGTTACCGTCGATTCCAGGGTAGACCGTAAATTCGTTAAACTCGACAACAGGAAAGAAATGGTTTTAAAATTCGGCGAAAAAAAAGTTGTATTATGGGAAAATAGATACCTTGCCGGAAGGAAGATAGATGAATTTATGAAAGCACCGCCCATCGATCTACCCCATGAAGAAAAAACCCCTTTCTTTGCGGATTATACCTGGTATTTGCCGGAACTTCAAGCGGATTATGATGCATCAAATGACAACCTCATTGTGATGGATGCCTGCTGGGAGCGATATTTCGACCATGCACTGGACGAGATATCAACTTTCGGATGCAGGTTTCCCAGGATGATTCTTATGACACAACAGGCATTCCTGAACGCAGAGGCAAAAGATGCTCTTTACAGATTTCCGGTAAGCAACACGATAATCCTCCCCAAAACTTCCTCCGGGCCGATCCCGGAAATGCATCTTCCGTTTGTTATGAATATTATTGGCGAGGAGCTGGCCGCTTGCGCGCAAATGCAGAAATAAGTGCTGTAATCTTCCTCTGTCCGCTAATCTTAGCCATTTTTCCTCACCTCCTTTCTTTTTAAAGAACGATAACTAATTGATATTAAAGATAATTATAGCATACCATCGGTATTTTGTCAATAATATCAGAATATTATAAGACTTTCCCCTTGTTTTTGGTTAATTTAGGAATTTTTAAATGGGAAAAAAT
>JAFDFH010000368.1 GCA_019309945.1 Deltaproteobacteria bacterium | reverse complement strand
GTAAAATATTCCCGAGTGCCTGATGGCTGTATTCAGATTCGGAAATGATCAATCCTGCTAAAAACGCACCCAGGGCAAGGGATAGCCCTGCCTTGGAAGTTAGCCACGCAACACTAAGGCATATTACAACTACGCTTAATAAAAAAATTTCTTGATTGCGTGTTCTTGCGATTTGATACAATACTTGGGGCACAATCCATTTAGTGCTGACCATCACCAACAGGATTATCCCGATTCCTTTGGCCAGTAGAACGAGGACGGATTCACCTAAATTCCCTGTTGCACCAGCCAGTAGCGGGGTGAGCAAAATCATAGGAACAATAATAATGTCCTGGAAGATCAGGATGCCAAGAGTCGTACGCCCGTGGGGACTATCAACTTCGGCTCTTTCTTGGATTAGTTTGAGTACAATCGCCGTGCTGCTCAGGGCTACGAGAAATCCGATGAAGACCGCCTCACCAAAAGCTTGGCCAAACCGCCTGGCGATGAACAAAGTAGCCAAAAAGGTCAGCAACACCTGAAGCGAGCCGCCCATCAGGACGGACTTCCTGATTTGCAGCAGCTTTTTAAGTGAGAACTCGATTCCGATGGTAAAAAGCAATAACACAATACCGATTTCAGCTAAAATTTCAACTTCATGAACTGCCTTTACCAGCCCAAATCCGTATGGCCCGACGAATATCCCTGTGAGGAGGAATCCCACAACCGCCGGAACACGAAGTCGATGGCATATAAAGAGGACCGCAATAGCCAATCCAAATATAATGACAATGTCATTTAGCAGCGGTATTTCCATATTCTAATTTACCTTCTAATTCATATCGAAAAGCCTAAAGCAATAAGACGCGCAATGTATATCACTTCTTTCTCTTTACACGAGGCACCTAACCAACAAACCTCGGATAACCTGCTAAAAAACCAATAAAAACATTATTAAAGAGCAAACAGTTCAACAAACACCAAATTGGCAAAAAGCAAAAAACGCCCTGGCCTTTTCAGTCAGAGTTAATCCGATTGTTGTATGTAGTCTCTTGGCAAGCTCCTCTTGGGTTAGACCAGCTTTCTTGCGAAGACCAATCAATTTTTTTCTAAGATGATAAGCAGCAGATAATGATTCGTATTCTGCCCTTACCTCTGGATCACGTAATGCTTTCTTTTTAAAATCATGGAATGTGGGACGAGTCATGGCTGTTTCACCTCCTTCATCCGTTTTCTTGCCAAATCTATTTCTTTCTTGGGTATTTTCTGAGATTTTTTAATAAATGAATGAAGAATGATAATCTCCTGGCCTTTGATTGTACAAAACAAGGAACGCCCAATGCCTTCCTTCCCTTTTGCTCTAATTTCAAAAAGTCTGTCTCCCATTGAAGCAGTGTAAGGCTTGCCCAGCGCGGGACCGTATTCCTCCATCATTTCAACAATATGCAAAAAATTGGCCAATATTCCTTTTGGGAATGATAGCGTCTTCTTTTCAACCTTTTCGTTATAAAATGTGACACGCCAATTCATAGGAACATGTTATCATTTACGATAACCTTGTCAATAAAAAAATTCCTTCAATAACCATTTTATCTCGCTGTGATTGTTCAGGAAAATATGGGTGGAGTGGTGATCCTTCTTTCCACCATATAACCAACAAACCCCGCCAGGGTTGTTTTGCTAATTCCAGGTAAAAGAAAATTTCCGCCGGACAGTGAATAGAATGCCTCACCCATGCACCCAAAAAAAATTGAGGCGAACCGGCTGAGTCTTTGAGCAGGCAGGGTGTACCCCGTGATTCGAGTTTCGATCGCTTCAAAACCGCTGAGTTCTAATAATCTCTTGATTGTTTTTGGTGAAAAATCATGGATGTGATAGGGTGTATGGTACAGGTCCAGTTTTCTGGCAAGAGGTCCTAAAATCCTGACAATGGGCGTTGTATGGGGCCACCGGAGAAGCACAAACCCGCCGGGTTTGAGGATGCGTTTTACCGCTTTTAATAACGCCAGCGGTTCCAAAACATGCTCAATGACATAGAAAAGGGTGACCACATCGAAAGCATTCTCAGGAAAAACAAGGTTTTCCAGGGGCTCCGAATATACTTCAAGATTCAATTGGTTCCTTGCGTATTGTCGGCCGGTCCGTGATATCTCAAGGCCTTGCACCTGCCATCCGCGTAACGCCATTTCCTCGAGGAAAAATCCGTATCCACAGCCGATGTCCAGCAATTTTCCCTTGCCGGTTTTGCTTTGCGATTCGATCAGATCCGCGGATTTATCCACCACCGGTTGCATCATTTTTTTCCATTCGCGGATATCAGCGGACCCCATGGGCAAATATTGATCATAGTTATCCCTAAATTCCCGGGGCGTGGGACGGGGATAAAGCGAAACCAGATCACAGTTTAAGCAGCGGCGATATTGCCACTGCTTCTTTTGATGGATGACGCGAAAATCAGACGTGTTACATAACATGCAGGGGTCGGCGTTCATCGGTTCAGCGTTCATCGTTCAGGGTTACCTTTCTTTTCTTGGCTTTGCTCGCAGGCCGGCAAGTAATTGATGAAACCACTTATAGGCAGTGTTGAACGCTACGAGATCTTTGAAAAAAGCTCATTTTTGTTCAAGTTCAAGGTTCTCAATCCCGATGGGTTTCTGCAGCTTTCTTTAGATTATCGAGTACCGTTTCAACCATCGTGTCGTGTTTGCGCCGGACTTTTAGGTTCCAGGCCAGTTTTTTCAAGATACCTTGTGGTTGAATAATAAGGGTGTGTTTTATCAGCGTGCCTTCGCCTTGGGCTTCAAGCTCCCAGAACTCCGTTCCGCCGGCAAAAAAACCGTCTATGAATTGGAGTCGAATTTTTTCATCGGGAATCAATTCTTCGACACGTGAGTTCCAGTTTAGTTTATATATATGATCGATCTGGGTCTTGACTAAAGTTCCCACCTGATAGGGTAGCGGCGTTTCGTGGAAAACGGTGGTTCCTTTGGGGCAAATCGTGTTGAAGGTTTTTTGAAGGGTTAAAATATGAAAAATCCGGTTGCTCTCAGCCCGGATGAATCGCGTATGCTGGTTAACTTCGCCTTCATATTTTGCGTAAGCGGGAAACTGTAAAGCCGAATTGACCGCGCATCCCTGCACAACCAGGAAAAGGAGTAAGGGCGTTAAATGATAAAATCTTTTTATAAACGGAGTATGAATTGCCCTCATTTTATTTCAAGCAACCGGTTTACACCATCGATGGGTTTGTCAATCTTTATGTTTGCCAGGTGAGCGGCCATAGGGACAAGGTCCACCGTATCGATTTGACGGGTTATGACCCGGGGATGATCTGAAAACCGTTGAATACCGGGTCCTGAGACGACGAAAGAAACATACGCGTCATCCGCATAAATTCCGCCATGGTGGGCATATTTGCCCTTGTCCGGAGTAAAGTAATAGCCGGGTTTATTGATCAGGATAATATCAGGTATATTTTCCCGGCTAAAATCCTTGCAGAACATATCCGCGGCTTTAAGCGGCTTTCCTACCAATTCATCAAGCCTTGCAAGGGGTTCCAAGGCGTCCAGAAAATCACCATCCCTGCGATGGGATTGTCGATAGGTGTCCGGGTTAAAAAACCAATATGCGTTTAATTCACCTGACCTACCGGAATGCTTGGGGTTTTCATCCCTCTCACCGGGATATCGAGCCACAAGGATGGCATTGAGGTATTGTTCCACACCGTTGATGTCGATTAATACATCCACGACAGGTTTGACATCCGCAAGCAATCGCGGCGGTGACATCCACGTGGCATCCCTAGGATTTCGGATATACAGTGTTTTGGTACTGGCCCCGGGCATAACGACCAGGTCGGCCTTTGGGGGCGGACACCGTCTGCCCATGATCTTAAACTTTTCGGCAAGTCTTTGGATAATAGCCGTTTCATCAATATGCTCGATGATTCGGGTCTGCCCATGATCGGCAAGAAAGAAGAACAGGGTATTCTCAAATCGTTCGTTTTTTTTAAGAAAAGCGATGATTTTCCCTAACTCAGGGTCAAGAACATTCTGGAGGTACCATTTCTGAATCGCGTCAACGGTCCAGTTCTCCTTGACCATGAAGCGACGGGGATAATGTGTGAAAATATCCATGCCAATATAGTGTAAAACCGTAATGTCAGGGATATCCTGGTTTGTTCGCAGTTTTCCTTTGAGTCCATCCGAAAATGAATACAGGTAGCCGTTTAAAAGGCCCTTGGTTGTTCGCCTGTCAAGATGGGCGCCATCCGGGATTGGGTTTTGGTCCTTAAAAAGATTGACACAGAAGGCCTGTCCCCAAATATGAACGCTTTGTTTAATCCAGTCGC
>JAFDFH010000367.1 GCA_019309945.1 Deltaproteobacteria bacterium | reverse complement strand
CTACCGAAACATATTGGAAAGATACCTTTTTTATATATCAAACCCCAATTTTTTTACAGCCGCCATCCCCCCTTGAAGATTATAGCTGTTTCGAATTCCGGCCTGATCCAGTGTCACCTGGGCCTCGTAGGAACGTACACCGGTATTGCAAATCAATACAATTCGCTTGTCCACGGGAACCTCCCCCAATCTTTCACTTAACTCGTCCTGGGGTATGCTCTTCCAGTGATCGGGATATTTTTCAACATATTCTTCCGCATTCCCCCAGCCACGACAGTCCAAAAAGAACGTTTCATCCTTTTCCCTTTCCAGCCACCAGGCGATAAACTCATCGGCCTCCATAACCCTGTTTGTTTCTTCCAGAATATTTTCCGCTGTATTGCCAAGGGCATTTATGATGTCCATTGCCGATGAAAATGGCGGGGAATAGGCCAATTCTAAATTGCTGATATCCCTTGTGGTGGGTTTGTGTTTAAGTAATTCGGCCACCGCATTAATACGGCCCACCATGCCCTCCCCCGTATTGCCGAGTCCCTGAATACCAAGCACCCTTCCGGTTTCCCTCTCCACCACGAGTTCCAGGTACATCAAGTCCTTTTCCGGATAAAAATGAGCCCGGTCAAACTGGACAATAAAGGCGCTTATGGCGTCAAATCCTTCCTGAAGGGCGACATCAAGAGTTAAGCCGGCACCGGCCACGGATATTTCAAAAAGTTTCACGACAAAACTGCCAACAGCGCCATCAAATTGTTCGTTACCGCCTGCCAGATTGGTGCCAATGACCCGCCCCTGCCTGTTGGCCAAGGAGCCCAAGGGAAAGTATCCCGGCTTTTCCGTTATCAGGTTTTCAATTTCCACACAGTCACCACCTGCGTAAATATAGGGATCGGAAGTCTGCATCTGCTTGTTGACAACGATCCCCCCCCGCGGTGAAATTTTTAGGCCTGCATCCCTGGCAAGTCCGGTATTGGGTTCAATCCCCACGGCCATGATGACCAGGTCCGTTTCAATCGTTCTTTTGTCAGTCACGACGCTTTGAACCGTCTCATCCCCTTCAAATCTTAAAACTTTTTCCGACAGGTGAAAGCTAACCTCGTTTTCCTCCATGTGATGCTGAACCATATGGGCCAAATTTTTGCTGATAAACCTCGGGAAAACCTGATTTGTAATCTCTACCACGGTCGTTTCAATACCCCAAAGATCGGCCAAGGCCTCAGCGATTTCCAATCCGATGAAACCGGCACCTACGATCAGAGCCTTTCCGACACTTCCCCCCGATATTTTTTCTTTTATCTCAATGGCCGTATGCATATCGGAAACTGGGAAAATCCCTTTTAAATCAGAACCTGGAATCTTCAGTTGCTTGGGTCGGCTACCGGTACCCAGCACCAATTTGTCATAGGGTAAAATATCATTTTTACCATCAATAACATTTAATGTGTGAACCACTTTGGCCTTACGATCGATCATAACCGCCTGGGTATTGGTCATGACCCGGATATCTTTGGCATCATCGAAAAATTTCTCATCTCGCAGCATATTAAAACTGGTGGACTGAAGCTGCTGTGGCTCGCTGACATCCCCGGATATGAAATAAGGTATACCACATCCCCCATAAGATATAATGCTGCTCTGGTCAATCATGGTAATTTGGGATTCCGGCTCAAGCCTTTTGAACCTGCATGCTGCTTTTGGCCCCAGGGCAACCGCACCTACGACGACAATATTTTGTGCCATAATGAACTCCTTAGTACAATTTATCAATCAGGTAAAAGATCGTAAAAATACAGCATTGTATCCGATCTCGTGATAATTCCAATAATGTTTCCCTTTTCCACCACGGGAAGTCGACCGATGTCGTGTTTGACCATCAGGCGGGCCACCTCCATGGGGCTTTTTCCCGGTGTGATGGTAATGACGTCTGTGCGCATAAATGCTTTCACCGGGGAGTTCAGTTGAGATTCTTTTTTTACTTTTCGAAAATCTCTTCTTGAAATAATACCGACCAGTTTTTCATTATTTACGACCGGAAGTCCTGTACATCCCTTTTTTTCCAGGATCTTGAACACCTTTTTCATCGTGAGGTCTGATGGTACCGTAACGACCGGAAATGACATGAGGTCACTGATCTGTACGGAAGTCTGGTGGTTTCCTTCGACTAAATGCCGAATCATTTCTTCCACGGTGTCCGGGTTAACAGATTTCAGAACCGCTGATCCGGCACTCGGATGGCCGCCGCCGCCTAAACTGCGCATGAGAGATCCGACATCAATTCCGTCCCGATGGCCGCGACCGATAACCATGCAATTTCCGCGATTCTCATCAAAAAAGATACCAAAAGCCACATCGACATTTAAAATCTCCCTGTACATCCGAACCACGACAGCCAGGCTGTCCACGTGTCCTCTGATATTCAATTTGTTAATACTGACTTTATACCCGCTTAATTTAATCTTTTTCCCGGATTGTAGCATTTCAAACAAAATTTTTTTCTGCTTCTCCCCGTATGCCGGACGTAAAAACGAGTTGGCAATATCTAAATCCGCCTTGTGCTCCAGCAGATATGCCGCAGCATAGGCATCTTCGGCCTTTGTTGAAGAAAATGTCAAATTACCGGTGTCTTCATACAGTCCGGTTAAAAAGAGCGTTGCCTGGATTGGAGAAAGAATCTTTCTTTTCTTTTTTATCTCCCGAATCATCAGCGTAATGTTTGCTCCCATCTGCTCCTGGCATTTCCAGGTCGACTGAATGTCACCAAGCGCTGAATGATGATCCCAAAGGATAATTTCAAGATCACTTCTTTTCTTCAGCCGCCCCATTCGTCCCAGACGCCCCCAGTTGTTAATATCAACAACAATGAGTGTTTCGACTTTATCGATATCAATATCGTCGAACGTGCGTATATTAAAAAGATCCTTATGGATTGATAAAAAGGCCTTTACATTGGGGTTTAAAGTCTTGGGAAGCACGGGAATCGTTCCCGGATACAAAATTGTTGCCGCAACCACCGAAGCCAGTGCGTCAAAATCGGTATTTTTATGTGTCGTTACAACCTGCATAGAAAGTCGGTAGGCGTTCATTAGAACGCACGAATCAGTGGTTCAGATTTACGGTGAATCCATAACCTTTGAGCCTTGTAACTTCTCAATATGTTCTGGTAGGCCCGCTGCGTCA
This sequence comes from Deltaproteobacteria bacterium, assembly GCA_019309945.1. Taxonomy (GTDB): domain Bacteria; phylum Desulfobacterota; class Desulfobacteria; order Desulfobacterales; family JAFDFH01; genus JAFDFH01. The sequence goes on along the minus strand of JAFDFH010000367.1, from coordinate 140 downwards.
TCCGGTAATTTTTTTCAATACGGCCAAAACTTGCCGTTAACTGCGACTAACAGTGCCCCGCGCACGGGATCAAAAATGAGTGTGTCGCTTAGCACAAACAGGCAACAATCAACAATTTATGCTGTTCGGGGCACTATAAG